>QGVC01000089.1 GCA_003242645.1 Pseudomonadota bacterium | reverse complement strand
TTCCCCCCTCTCTTTTCCGTCGGCAGCGCCAGTACTGGAGACCGTGGAGATCCTCGCCGACGCCGCCGATGTGGAAGGTACGCATCGTGAGCTGCGTGCCGGGCTCGCCGATCGACTGGGCAGCGATGACGCCCACGGCCTCACCGATGTTGACCGGTGTGCCTCGAGCCAAATCGCGCCCATAGCACTTGGCGCACACACCCGCCTCGGTCTCGCAGGTGAGCACCGAGCGGATACGCACCTCCTGGATCTGCGCGTTCTCGATGGCTTCGGCGTGCCGCTCCTCGATGAGCTCGCCGTTCCGCACGATGATTTCGCCCGTGGACGGATCGGTGATGTCCTCCGCCGCGGTACGGCCAAGGACACGCGCACCGAGCGACACCACGACTTGGCCCGCATCCACAACCGCCTGCACGTTGATGCCGGCATCGGTGCCGCAATCCTCCTCCAGGACGATGCAGTCCTGGGCGACGTCGACAAGTCGGCGCGTCAAGTAGCCAGAGTTGGCCGTCTTCAACGCCGTGTCGGCGAGCCCCTTGCGGGCGCCATGCGTCGAGTTGAAGTACTCGAGGACCGACAGACCCTCCTTGAAGTTGGAGATGATCGGCGTCTCGATGATCTCACCCGACGGCTTCGTCATGAGGCCGCGCATACCGGCGAGCTGCTTCATCTGCGCCGGCGAGCCGCGGGCACCCGAATGGCTCATCATGTAGATCGAGTTGACGGGCAGCTCGCGACCATCGGGACCCTTCTGCACGGCCGAAATGCGGTCCATCATCTCCTTGGCGATCTGATCGGTGCACTTCGACCACGCATCGACGACCTTGTTGTACTTCTCGAGCTGCGTGATCAGGCCGTCGTTGTACTGCTGCTCGAACTCGCGGACGAGCTCCTTCGTCTCCTCGACGATTTTCCACTTCGTCTCGGGAACAAGCATGTCGTCCTTGCCGAACGAGATGCCGGCCTTGCACGCATGGTAGAACCCGAGCTGCATGATCTGGTCACAGAAGATCACCGTCTCCTTCTGACCGCAGTTGCGGTAGACGGCGTCGATCATGGCCGAAATGGCCTTCTTCGTGAGGAGCTGGTTGACCAGCGAGTATTTGACGCCCGGCCTCTTGGGCAGCAGCTCACCGATGATCATACGGCCCGGTGTGGTCTCGTAGATTTCGGTCACCGGATTGCCGTTCTCATCGACCGAGGTGTACCGGCCTTTCACCTTGGCGTGCAGCGACACCACGCCCGCTTCCAGCGCATGCTGCGCCTCGGCTGCCGAGGCGAACACCATGCCCTCGCCTGGCTCACCCTCGCGCATCATCGAGAGGTAGTAGAGGCCAAGAACGATGTCCTGGCTGGGCACGATGATCGGTGAGCCGTTGGCCGGGTGCAGGATGTTGTTGGTGGACATCATCAGCACGCGGGCCTCGAGCTGCGCCTCGAGGGACAACGGGACGTGCACGGCCATCTGGTCGCCGTCGAAGTCCGCGTTGAACGCGGCGCAGACCAGCGGGTGCAGCTGGATCGCCTTGCCCTCGATCAGTACCGGCTCGAACGCCTGAATGCCCAGGCGGTGCAGCGTCGGCGCGCGGTTGAGCAGCACCGGGTGCTCGCGAATGACCTCGTCGAGAACGTCCCAGACCTCGGGCTTCTCCTTTTCGACGAGCTTCTTCGCCTGCTTGACCGTTGCCGCCTGGCCGAGAGCCTGCAGCCGCGCGTAGATGAATGGCTTGAACAGCTCCAGCGCCATCTTTTTCGGCAGACCGCACTGGTGCAGCTTCAGCTCGGGGCCGACCACGATGACCGAGCGGCCCGAGTAGTCGACGCGCTTACCGAGCAGGTTCTGGCGGAAGCGGCCCTGCTTGCCCTTCAGCATGTCGGCAAGCGACTTCAGCGGACGCTTGTTGGCGCCCGTGATGACGCGCCCGCGCCGCCCGTTATCGAACAGCGCGTCGACGGCCTCCTGCAGCATCCGCTTCTCGTTGCGGATGATGATGTCCGGCGCGCGCAGCTCCATCAGCCGCTTCAGGCGGTTGTTGCGGTTGATGACGCGGCGGTAAAGATCGTTGAGGTCCGACGTGGCGAAGCGGCCGCCATCGAGCGGCACCAGCGGGCGCAGCTCGGGCGGGATGACCGGGATGACGGTCATGATCATCCACTCCGGCCGGTTGCCGGACTCGATGAACGCCTCAACGAGCTTGAGCCTCTTCGCGAGCTTCTTCGGCTTCAGGTCCGTCGTCGACTCCTGGATCTCCCGGCGCAGCTCATCGCGGATCTTGTGCAGGTCCAGAGAGGCCAGCAACTGACGGATCGCCTCGGCACCGATGCCCGCCGTGAAGCTGTCCGGTCCGAACTCCTCGAGCGCCTGGTTGTACTGATCCTCCGTGATCAGCTGTTTCTCACGGAAGTTCGTGACGCCTGGCTCGATGACGATGTAGTTCTCGAAGTACAGGACCCGCTCGAGGTCCTTGAGGGACATGTCGAGCAGCAATCCGATCCGCGAGGGCAGCGATTTCAGGAACCAGATGTGCGCGACGGGAGCGGCGAGCTCGATATGGCCCATGCGCTCGCGGCGGACCTTCGCGAGCGTCACCTCGACGCCGCACTTCTCGCAGATCAGGCCCTTGTACTTCATGCGCTTGTACTTGCCGCACAAGCACTCGTAGTCCTTGATCGGGCCGAAAATCCGGGCACAGAACAAGCCGTCCCGCTCCGGCTTGAAAGTGCGGTAGTTGATCGTCTCCGGCTTCTTGATCTCGCCATAGGACCAGGAGAGGATCGTCTCCGGGCTGGCGATGGAAATCCTGATCTGGTCGAAGGTCGGAATTGCCTGCTGCTGTTTGAAAATGCTGGCGATCTCGTTCATTCGCTCTCTCCTCGCGCGCAGTGACGGAGCGCGCCTCCGATGATCGGTCGTTGCCCTCTCCCCGCTGGCCACGGGGAGAGAGGGGATGGGGGTATCTGGCTCGCCTCTTGCTTCAATCGGACCCCCGCCGTGCTTCCGCTCCCCGCGCGGGCTGACGCGGGGAGCTGCGTTTCTGGTCTCGTTACTCGGCTGCTGGCGATGGCAGCTGCGGCCGGGCTCTCTCTTGCTCCGCCTCTTGGAGCGCCTGCTGCTCCTCTGAGTTGATGAGTTCGACGTTCAGGCCGAGCGCCCGCATCTCCTTCACGAGCACGTTGAAGCTCTCGGGGATACCAGCCTCGAAGGTGTCGTCGCCGCGCACGATCGCCTCGTAGACCTTGGTACGGCCCGCCACGTCGTCCGACTTCACGGTCAGCATCTCCTGCAGGGTGTAGGCGGCGCCGTAGGCCTCGAGCGCCCAAACCTCCATCTCGCCGAAGCGCTGACCGCCGAACTGGGCCTTGCCGCCCAGTGGCTGCTGCGTGACGAGGCTGTAAGGCCCGATCGAGCGCGCGTGGATCTTGTCGTCGACAAGGTGGTGGAGCTTCATCAGGTACTTGTAGCCCACCGTCACCTTACGATCGAACGGCTCGCCCGTGCGCCCGTCATAAAGCGTGACCTGGCCCGTGGTGTCGAAGCCGGCGAGCTGCAGCATCTCGTTGATGTCCGACTCGCGCGCACCGTCGAACACCGGTGAAGCCACCGGCACACCTTCGCGAAGCTGCTCGCCCAATGCGACGAGCTCCTCGTCCGACAGATTGCTGGCGCCGTTGCCCTTCCCGTAGATCTTCTGGATGATCTCCTTGAGACGATCCAGCTGTCCGCTCTCACGGTAGTGCTCCAAGGCCTGGTCGATGATGCGCCCAAGCCCGCGGCAGGCCCAGCCAAGGTGCGTCTCGAGGATCTGCCCCACGTTCATGCGCGAGGGCACGCCGAGGGGGTTGAGGACCACGTCGACAGGCGTGCCATCCTCGAGGAACGGCATATCCTCGATGGGCACGATCTTCGACACAACGCCCTTGTTGCCGTGGCGGCCCGCCATCTTGTCGCCGGGCTGGATCTTCCGCTTCACCGCGACGAAGACCTTGACCATCTTCATCACGCCGGGCGGCAGCTCGTCGCCCCGCTGCAGCTTGTCGACCTTGTCCACGAAGCGCCGCTCGAGGCTCTTCTTGGCCTCCTCGTACTGCTTCTGGATGGCCTCGACTTCGGCCTGGGCCTTCTCGTCCTTAAGGCCGATCTCCCACCACTGACTGCGCGGAATTTCAGCCAGAATTTCCTCGGTGATCCGGGTGCCCTTTCGAGCGCCCTTCGGCCCCTTGGCGACCTCCTTCCCGAGTAGCGCATTCTTCAGCCGCGCGTAGACGTTGCGGTCCAGGATCTGGAGCTCGTCGTCGCGGTCCTTGGCCAAGCGCTCGATTTCCTCGCGCTCGATAGCCAACGCGCGCTCGTCCTTCTCGACGCCGTGGCGGTTGAACACGCGCACCTCGACCACCGTGCCGGACACACCAGGCGGCAGCCGCAGTGAGGTGTCGCGCACGTCGGAGGCCTTCTCGCCGAAGATCGCACGGAGCAGCTTCTCCTCCGGCGTCATCGGGCTCTCGCCCTTCGGCGTGATCTTGCCAACGAGGATGTCGCCTGGCTTCACCTCCGCGCCGATGTATACGATCCCGGCCTCGTCAAGGTTCTTCAACGCCTCTTCCGAAACGTTCGGGATGTCGCGCGTGATCTCCTCCGGCCCGAGCTTAGTGTCGCGGGCCATCACCTCGAACTCCTCGATGTGGATCGAGGTGAACACGTCCTCAGAGACGAGGCGCTCGGAGAGCAGGATCGAGTCCTCGAAGTTGTAGCCCATCCACGGCATGAACGCGACGAGCACGTTCTTGCCGAGCGCCAGCTCACCGAGATCCGTCGACGGGCCGTCGGCGATGATGTCGCCGGCCTGCACGTAGTCACCCACCTTCACCAGCGGGCGCTGATTGATGCAGGTGTTTTGGTTCGACCGCTGGAACTTGCGCAGCCGGTAGATGTCGACGCCAGGCTTCGAAGGATCGGTCTCTTCTGTCGCCCGAATGACGATTCGGGTCGCATCCACCTGATCGACGATGCCCGTACGGCGAGCCACGATGGCCGCGCCGGAATCGCGAGCAACGATCGGCTCCAAGCCCGTTCCGACGAGCGGCGCCTCCGCTTTGATCAGCGGCACAGCCTGACGCTGCATGTTCGAGCCCATGAGGGCACGGTTGGCGTCGTCGTTCTCGAGGAACGGGATGAGGGCCGCAGCCACCGAAACGAGCTGCTTCGGCGACACGTCGATGTACTGGACCTTATCCGGCGAGACGAGCATCACATCACCCTGGTAGCGGCAGGTGACGAGATCGCCGATCAGACGGCCTTCTTCATCCACCTCCGCGTTCGCCTGGGCGACGTGGTGGCGCATCTCCTCCATCGCCGAGAGGTAGACTACCTCGTCGGTGACCTTGCCGTTCACCACCTTGCGATATGGGCTCTCGATGAACCCGTACTTGTTCACGCGGGCGAACGTGGCCAGCGAGTTGATGAGGCCGATGTTCGGACCTTCCGGCGTCTCAATGGGGCAGATACGGCCGTAGTGCGTCGGGTGAACGTCGCGCACCTCGAAGCCCGCGCGCTCGCGCGTCAAACCGCCCGGACCCAGTGCCGAGAGACGCCGCTTGTGCGTGATCTCGCTGAGCGGGTTCGTCTGGTCCATGAACTGGCTGAGCTGCGAGGAGCCGAAGAACTCGCGCACCGCCGCCGCCACAGGCTTGGCGTTGATCAGGTCCTGCGGCATGACCGTGTCGATGTCGACGGAGGACATGCGCTCCTTGATCGCACGCTCCATGCGCAGCAGGCCGACGCGGTACTGGTTCTCCATCAGCTCGCCAACCGAGCGCACACGGCGGTTGCCGAGGTGGTCGATGTCGTCGATCTCGCCCTTGCCGTCGCGGAGATCAACCAGCGTCTTGACGACGGCAACGATGTCCTCCTTGCGCAGCACACGGACGGTATCCGGCACGTCGAGATCGAGACGCATGTTCATCTTCACGCGTCCGACCGCCGACAGGTCGTACCGCTCCGGATCGAAGAACAGCCCGTGGAACAGCGCCTCAGCCGCCTCCACCGTCGGCGGCTCACCGGGCCGCATGACCCGGTAGATGTCCATCAGCGCCTCTTCGCGGTTGGCGTTCTTGTCGATCTTGAGCGTGTTGCGGATGTAGGCGCCCGTCGTGACATGGTCGATGTCGAGGATCGGGAACTGCTTGATGCCCCGCTCCTTGAGCACGGCGAGCAGCTTCGCATCGATCTCGTCACCGGCCTCGCCGTAGATCTGGCCGGTCTCCATGTCGACGATGTCCTCAGCGAGGTAGCGTCCCGTCAGATCCTCTGCGGAGACGAGAACCTCCTTCAGACCGCTCTGAGACAGCTCGCGCGCCTTGCGTGCGGTGATCTTCTCGCCGGCGCGGACCACCACCTCACCAGTCTTGGCATCCACGAGATCCGCGGCGGGAGCGGTGCCACGCATTTTCTCGGGCATGAACGGCATCCGCCAGCCGCGCTTGGCCTCTTTGATGAGGATATGATTGTAGAAGCTGGCCAGGATCTCCTCGTCATTGAGGCCCAAGGCATAGAGCATCGTCGTCACCGGAAGCTTCCGGCGCCGGTCGATGCGGACATGCACGAGGTCCTTGGCGTCGAACTCGAAGTCGAGCCAGGAGCCGCGGTACGGAATGATGCGAGCCGCGAACAGGAGCTTACCCGAGGCGTGCGTGCGGCCACGGTCGTGGTCGAAGAAGACGCCCGGCGAGCGGTGCATCTGGGAGACGATCACGCGCTCGGTGCCGTTGATGATGAAGGTGCCGTTGGGCGTCATGAGCGGGATGTCGCCCATGTAGACATCCTGCTCCTTGATGTCCTTGATCGAGCGCGAGCCCGTCTCCTCGTTGACGTCGAACACGATGAGGCGCAGCTTGACCTTCAGCGGGGCTGAATAGGTCATGTCCCGCTGCATGCACTCCTCGACGTCGTACTTCGGCGGCTCGAAGTCGTAGCGTACGAACTCTAGCCGCGCGCGATCCGAAAAATCCGAGATGGGGAAGACAGATTTGAAAACAGCCTGCAGGCCCTGGTCGTCCGGACGCCCGCCGGGCGGCTCCTTCACCATCAAGAATTCATCGTACGAATTTTTCTGAACCTCGATGAGGTTCGGCATTACGGCCACTTCGGGAATACGCCCGAAATTCTTCCGGAACCGCCTGCGGCCGTTGAACGTCTCAGCCATATCCGCTCCTTGATCTTCGTCGCGGGGGGACGAGTCCCGCGTTCTTCATGCTTCTAATTGGCAGGGGCCGCCTTCCCCTGCGTGTCTTGAAACGGCTCGCCGGAGGCTCCGGACCAGAGCTTCCGCTCTGCCGAAACCTCCGGGGAACCGTCCCGAATTTTCAGTCCTCCCCCCGAGTTTCGGGGGGAGGAAGAATGCAGCCTCACTTGATCTCGACGGTCGCGCCTGCGGCCTCGAGCTGAGCTTTGATCTTCTCGGCCTCCTCCTTCGACACACCCTCCTTGATGGGCTTGTTGCCAGCCTCGACGAGGTCCTTGGCCTCCTTCAGGCCAAGATTGGTGATCGCACGGACCTCCTTGATGACGTTGATCTTCTTGTCACCGGCCGTCTTCAGGATGACGGTGAACTCCGTCTGCTCCTCGGCAGGCGCTGCAGCCGGCGCAGCAGCACCAGCGGCCGGGGCAACAGCAACAGCCGCTGCAGCGGCCGATACGCCCCACTTCTCCTCGAGCATCTTGGCGAGCTCAGCGGCCTCGAGGACAGTGAGGTTTGAGAGATCTTCGACGATCTTCGAAAGATCAGCAGCCATTGTAATTTCCTTCCGGTTTGAACCTGTTTCCAAGTTGATGGCGGGCTCGTCGGCCCGATGACTTCGTCAGACCTTATGCCGCCTCGCCCTTCGTGGCCTTCGCCTGAAGAACACGAGCAATCTGAGCACCCGGCTCGGTGAGCACCCGAGCGATCTTCGTCGCCGGCGCCTGAACGAGGCCGATAAGCTTCGCCCTGAGTTCATCGAGCGAGGGCAGATCAGCGAGCGCTTTCACCCCGGCAGCATCGAGCACGGTCTTGCCCATCGCGCCGCCGAGGATCACGAGCTTCTCGTTCTCCTTGGCGTACGTGACGGTTGCCTTTGCCGCCGCAACGGGATCTGCCGAGTAGGCGATGCATGTCGGCCCCTTGAACAGATCCGCGATGCCTTCGGCATCCGTGTCCCGGAGTGCAAGCTTGGCCAGCCGGTTCTTGGCCACCTTGACCGTTCCGCCCGCCTCTTTCACGCGGCGGCGCAGCTCAGTCATCTGAGCGACCGTCAAACCGGCATAGTGGGCGACGACGATGACACCCGTGTCCTTGAACACGTTGTGCAACGTAGCCACGAGCTCGCGTTTTGCAGCTCTGTCCACTTGCTCTCTCCATCATGCAGACTTTCCCCTTGCGGGGATCGTCCGCGGGTTGCACCCTGCCGCCGGCATCGGGACATTGCCCTTCGCCTGCGGCGCTCGACCTGTCCAACCGCGCACAACGGCACGGTGCGACCCAAGAGGCTCAAACCGGAATGGGCTTTCGCCTGTGTTCCGGTTCATCTCATCCTCCCGTCTATGCAGGCCCTTCCCACGGGATTAAGCCGGCCAGCACCGGCACCTGCAGTCTCGGACAGGTTGAGCCGACCACCACGATATGCAGTGTTCGGCTCGATCCACCGGGCTTTCGCCCGGAAGCTCTTCATCTCCTTGCTGTGCGACCAACGGACCGTCATCTCCCGTCGATCGCACATCCAAACCCCTCGCTATTGCGCGCCACCAACAATGGTCGAGTGATCGACCCGAACTCCCGGCCCCATCGTCGAGCTGATGGCCACCTTCTTCAGGTAGGTCCCCTTCGCACCCGGCGGCTTCGCTCTGTTCACGGCATCGATGAAGGCCCGGATGTTCTCGGCCAGCTTATCGTCCGGGAAGCTCGTCTTCCCGACGCCCGCATGCACGATGCCGGCCTTCTCCACGCGGAACTCGATGGCGCCACCTTTGGCGGCCTTGACGGCCTCGGCAACATCCATCGTGACAGTGCCGACGCGCGGGTTGGGCATGAGGCCCCGCGGCCCCAGGATCTTACCGAGCCGCCCGACCAGAGGCATCATGTCCGGCGTCGCGATGCAGCGGTCGAAGTTGATCTCGCCTTTTTGCACCTGCTCAGCGAGATCCTCCGCGCCGACGATATCGGCACCTGCAGCCTTGGCTTCGTCAGCCTTGGCGCCACGCGCGAAAACCGCGACCCGCACCGTCCGGCCGGAGCCGTTCGGAAGCTGGCAGACGCCGCGCACTACCTGATCGGCGTGCTTGGGATCGACGCCGAGATTGACAGCGATGTCGACCGTCTCGTCGAACTTGGCCGTAGCCGTCGCCTTCACCAGCCGGATCGCCTCCTCAAGCGGGTACGCCTTGTTGCGATCGACCTTCTGGCGCGCCTCTCTTATTCTCTTGCCGACTTTCGCCATGGCCGTCACTCCACCACCTGAAGCCCCATCGACCGCGCGGAGCCGGCGATAATCTTCGCGGCCTGCTCAAGATCGTCGGTGTTGAGATCCTTCATCTTCTCCTTGGCAATCTCCCGTACCTGCGCCATGGTGACGGTGCCGACGATGGAGCGGCCCGGCTCCTTGGACCCGGAAGTGATCTTTGCCGCCTTCTTCAGGTACCAGGTGGCGGGCGGCGAGCGCATTTCGAATGTAAAGGAGCGGTCCGAATAAACGGTAATCTTCACCGGAATCGGAGTGTCCGGCTCCATGTCCTTGGTCTTGGCGTTGAACGCCTTGCAGAATTCCATGATGTTGACCCCGCGCTGACCAAGCGCGGGACCGATCGGCGGTGATGGGTTGGCCTTACCCGCCGGAACCTGCAAATTGATGTAACCCTCGATTTTTTTCGCCATATAGTGTCCTCTTAGCCACAGAGTGGGGCGAAGCCCCTCCTGGGTTAGCGGTCAACGGGCTGGCTTGCCCTCCCGCAACGATGCGGCCCAGCGGACAACGCCGTGCCGCGCTTCCACCGGCCTTGTGGGCCGGATTCCTTCGAAACAGCCGCCTCCACGTCAGCTGATCTTCTCCACTTGCCCAAACTCGAGCTCTACAGGGGTGGGGCGGCCGAAGATCGAGACGGCCACCTTGAGACGCGAACGCTCCTCGTCCACCTCCTCGACCGAGC
Source organism: Pseudomonadota bacterium (assembly GCA_003242645.1). Next base: position 1,177 of record QGVC01000089.1, on the reverse strand, counting down.
CCGAGAAGGAGGCGAAAGGTCCATCGGCCACCCGCACCATCTCGCCGATCTCGAAAGTGACCGACGGCTTCGGCCGCTCGACGCCCTCTCTCACCTGACGCAAGATGCGCGCCGCCTCCTCATCGGAAATCGGCACCGGCTTGTGCTCGGCGCCAAGGAACCCTGTCACCTTCGGCGTATTGCGGATCAGGTGGAACACCTGGTCGGTCAAGTCGGCCTTGATGAGCACATATCCCGGGAGGAACTTGCGCTCCGCGACGACCTTGCGGCCGCGCCGAACCTCCGTCACCTCCTCGGTTGGGACGACGATATCCTCAATCAGATGTTCTAGCCCCGCCTGCCGCGCGCGCTCGCGAATGGCGTCAGCCACCTTGCGCTCGAAATTGGTATAAGCGTGTACGATGTACCAACGCTTCGCCATTCGACTTCGATCCTGCGATTATGAGCTGCTCTCGCGCACCTTCGGCAGACCACGCTCCGCCGCTTAGCGGTTGAACCCGAGGACGAGGCTGACCAGCCAGCCCAGGATCTGATCCGTGATCAGGAAGAAGATGGCTGCCAGCGCGACCATCACGAGAACGGCCGCCGTGGTAACCCAAACCTCTTTGCGCCCAGGCCAAGTGACTTTGGAGACCTCCTGGCGCACTTCCTGGATGAACTGGAACGGATTGTACTTCGCCATTACTGCCGATTCTCCGGGTCTCGTGACCCGCGCCCCGCCGAGAGCGCCCCGCTGTTGACAACACCCTGCGCCGCCGAGATTGCGTCACAGGCCAAGTTATTGATGTACAAAATGGCAGGGGTGGAGGGTCTCGAACCCCCAGCCTTCGGTTTTGGAGACCGACGCTCTGCCAATTGAGCTACACCCCTAGAGCTTGCTGCCAGAGTCCGGCCTTCGCGAACGCTCTAGATAACCGATCGAGCGGGGCTTGTCACATTTTTTTCTTGACAAGCCCCGCAAAGAGCACGGACCGCGCCGCGGCGCCGCAGCCGCCCGTATCTCTGGCCCTTGCCTGTTACTCGATGATCTTCGTCACCACGCCAGCGCCGACCGTCCGGCCGCCCTCGCGGATCGCAAAACGCTGACGCTCCTCCATCGCTATCGGCGTGATCAGCTCAACCGACAACTGAACGTTGTCCCCAGGCATCACCATCTCCGTCCCCTCAGGCAGAGACA
>QGVC01000088.1 GCA_003242645.1 Pseudomonadota bacterium | reverse complement strand
CCACCAAAGCCGGGCGCAAGCAACCATCCCGCTCCCAACTGACCAGGCTCCCGGGGTCACACTTCCGCATGAAGCCGGTCGTCGGGTCGCCGTCGGCGCAATCGCCCAGGCGCGGCCGCACCGAACGCGGTCTGATGTGGAGTCGCTCACCCTCGATCCACGCGGAAGTTCCGCTTCCGGACAAGAGGGCTGTCGCGAGGTCCATCCACGGCACGTGCACGGAGCCGCAGGCCACCTCGAACTGGTAGACCATCATCGGCTGGCAACGGTCGGGACGCCCAGGCCGGCAAACCGAGAACACCTGGCGCTTCAGGTCCGTAACGATCTCGTGGGTGGTCGGCTCCGAAGGCTGTACCACCAGGCGGCCGTCGCGATGATCGCAAAGGGCGGGCAGCAAGACGCCTCGGCGTGCGAACGCCTTGTCCGCACCCGATCCGAGCAGTAACGCGGACACTGCCAACACAATAAGGTGCGGAACCAAGCGTAGATGCACCTAGCAGCCCCCATGCAGGTACGACAGCATGCCGATTATCTGGCAAGAGCGGCATGACTGTGACATCCCCACCATTTTATCGGGGCGTCCCGCCGCTGCAGTCGAATTCTTATGTCCTTGCTTTAGAAAACCTTAATCGTTTCGTCTGCACCACAAAGGCATCAAAAAACTATATTGTTGAAATACTTGACGATTTCGGTTTGAACGGGGGCGGCCGCAGCGGACCCTTGCGCCCGAGATTGGCTCCGGCCTCGGCTCATGGAGCCAACATGAGCGCCCGGCGGTTTGCCCGATCGACTAGGCGGCTCTAAGGCGCTACCGCACTACAGGAAGCCAGTTGCCGATTAGCACCGGATCTCGTTCAGATGCCGTCCCACAAAGTCGTAATGGCCGCGCGTGACCAGGTCATGGCTCGCACCCTGTCCGGTGCACTCTCCGACCTGGTCGAGCCTCTCCCTGGTGCGGTCACGGCGTTCGAGTCGGGCGATCGTTGGATCGTGGAGGCCTACTACGCCGAGCATCCTGATCGCGAGCGGCTGGCCCAACAGCTCGGCGCTCTGCTGCCGTTTGCCGTCCCCCAGATCGAGGTGACGGAGATCCCCGACGAGAATTGGGTGGCCATCTCCCAAGCCGCGCTGCCACCAGTGAGCGTGGCACGGTTCACAATCCACGGCAGCCATCATCGGGGTGTCGTGCCTCAGGGACCCAACACTTTGCTCATCGACGCCGGCGAGGCTTTTGGTACGGCTCACCACGCGACGACGCAGGGGTGCCTACTGGCGCTCGATCGGGCGACGCGCCGGTATCAGTTCGAAAATGTGCTGGATTTGGGTTGTGGCTCGGGGGTGCTCGCCATTGCGGCGGCTCGCGCACTCCCCAGGGCGAGGATAGACGCGAGCGACAACGATCCAGTGGCGATCTCTGTGGCGCGCAGGAACGCCCGCCTCAACGGCGTTGGAGGGCGCGTTCGGATGTGGGTGGCCGACGGCCTGCCGCGCAATCGCGTTCGCGAAGGCAGCTATGATCTAATCCTGGCAAATATCCTGGCCGATCCTCTCGTTGCGCTCGCGCAAGACATGGCGCGGGCTGTCAGGCCAGGGGGCGTGGTCATCCTTTCCGGTCTGCTCGTCCGGGAGTCGGAGCGCGTCATTGCCGCCTACCGGTCTCATGGATTCTCATTGGTCGACCACCGGCGCATCGCCGGCTGGTCGACACTGACGTTGGTCAAAGATCGAAAAGGTGCCGCTCGCCCATTCGCTCAGCCCAAGCGCGCGGCGTAAACCGCTCGCAGACCCGGATGCGGTGAATCTCGTCCTCCGCAACCCCGATGTCCCGCAACAGATGATCGGGGAGGGTGGCAAGGTGCTTCCGAGTTCGGCGCTCCTCCGCAGCCTTGCGAAGCCTATCCATGAAGGTAGTGGCGCGGCGGAGCAGCGCCCGGACGAAGTGCTCGGCATGGGATCGCGCCTGGGCATGCGTACCCAGCGGCACTGACCGTGACGTGCTGCTCATGACATCTCACCCTGCTTTGTCCAAGGCACACAAACGCGTCTGGCCGGAACGGCTACGTTCCAGCCAGAGCGATTGCGTAGATCTCGGAGAACTGATCTCAGAAACTGTGGGGTCGGCCGCTCAGTTCGGCAGACGGCCCTTCCGGATTTGCTGGATCTGCTCGTCCGTGTACCCCAGCTCAGCGAGCCGTGTGTCGCTCAAGCCGGAGAGGTAGTCCAGGAGATACCGGGTCGCCTGGGCTTCGCGAGCCGCCAGGAGGCGGTTGTAGATCCGCTGGAGCCAACCGGTCGACTTCCCCTTTTCGGAGGTTGACTGGGGAATTGCACGGACGTCGTAGGCGATTTCAGTGCTCATGCTCAACTCAGCTCTGCTAGGAGTTTCGATCTCGTTTTCTAGAGGGACGATCTAAGCGCCGTCCTCCCAGGTTTGCCCTTCATATACTCGCCTTTTCGCACTTGCGGTAGGCGGTATACCGCATTGCAGCAATGCGGCCGGCGCATGTTGAGCTGAGCCGTGTCGCAAAAGTGTCAAAGAACCGAGTCGTCCCGGCGAAAGGGTGTGTCCGGACGGCTTCAATCGGGCCGACATGTGCTCGCAAGCTCTAATCTTGCGCCCTCAGGCTCGGTTCCAGACGTGCGCAGGATCAGTACGGGGCAGGTCGCCGCGCGCAGCACCTTCTTGAGAACGCGCGCGTGGGGAATATCCCACCTTCCTCTCCAGGCGAGCACGATGAGATCCGTGGACTGCTGTTCGGAGAGGCGCAGGATCTCCATGGCGGGCTCCCCCCGGGCCAGCGAGATGCGCACCCTGACATGGTCCAGCGGGCACAGGCTGGCGAGGCGTTTTGCGAACTCGTTGCTCCATGATGGCCAATCGTATTGGGGATGGTCGATGTATCGCGGCGTCGTGAAGGCTCCGGGCTCCTCGGGCGCACCCTTGGCTTGGGCCACATGGGCGACGTGAAGCTCCGCCTCGGCCTGGCTGGCGAGGTCGATCGCCGGGAGGAGGGCGGCACTGGTCGTTGGCGTGCCATCATGCGGGACCAGCACGTGCTGAAGGCGCCACACGACAGTGCCGCGCTCGGGAGGGACGAGTACCACGGGACAAGGGGCCTCGCGGATGACATCTGTGACCGTGCGGCCCATGACTTCCGCTCGTTGCGGCCGGCTGTGCCGACACATGACGACAAGGCGAGAGTTGAGCTCGCGGGCCGCGCGGAGGATTTCAGCGGCCGGCGCCCCGGTGCGCGACTCGAGCGACACGTCGTCCAGGATTGGCGTCCCGTGCGCCAGACGATCCCGCAACTCCGTCTCGCGCAGTTTCTCATCGCTGACGTGGAGCGCGCGGACCGTCATGTGTCCAATTTGGCTCAGCACCTTCGCGACTGGCACCGCGGCCAGTGCCTGCTCTGTGCCATCAAGCGGGACGAGAATGACCGGCTCGTTCATTATGAAGCACTCACTGCTGTGTTGATGGGATCGCCGCTGTTGGACAGCGTCACGTCGTGCCAACGCCCGCGGTGGTGAAAGCGCATGGAAAGGCGCTGCCAGCTGGCGGGAAGTTTGGGATCGTACGTTGGATCATTTTGGCTGAGGTTGAGCCCGGCAAAGCCGAACACCACCGCCTGCCACAGCCCGCCGAGGGCGCCCACATGCACGCCGGCGGCTGCGTTGCCCATGTTGTTGGCGAGATCGATTTCCGCGGATTGGCGAAAATACTGCTCAGCGAGCTGCATTTTGCCGAGGCGTGCCGCCAGGAGGGCATGGATGGCCGGGCTGAGTGAGCTGCCGTGGTCGCAACGCGGCTCGTAGTATTCGAAATTCACTCTGCGAACGTCCTCAGGGAAGCGGTCCCAAAGGAGGTAGATCAGCATCAGGACGTCCGGCTGCTTGAGGACTTGTGACTGCGCGATGCGCTCACGTCCAAGCAGGATGTCCATCGGTGCAGCCCGGGATTCGTAGGGGGTGAGGTCGATGTCCTCTAGCTTGAAGTAGCCTCGGAATTGCTCGAAAAGCCCGGTTTTCTCGTCAAATCCGGTGTACATGTCGCGAGCGATTTGAGTCCATCTTTCCCGCTCTTCGTCTTCAAAACCCAACCGGTAACGGAGCGCTTGCCAGCTTTCGGGCCACTGCTCAGCAACCAAGGCGGTGAGCTCGGCCGCCGTCTCCAGGTTCCATTGCGCCATGCCGTTTGTGTAGGCGTTGTCATCGACCGCCACGTGGTATTCGTCAGGCCCAATGACGCCGCGAATGTGATAAAGGCCGTCTTCCTCGCGCGCGACCCGGCTAGCCCAAAATCGCGCTGTTTCGATGAGAATTTCGAGACCCGCACTTAGCAGGAACGAATCGTCGCCCGTCGACCACCAGTAATTCCAGACCGCATAGCCCACATCGGCGCTGATATGCTGCTCTTGCTCACCGGTGAGAATGCGGACGACCTCACCGTCGGGAGCTATGGCGTAAGGTGGCGTCGCCTCTTCGCCATCGACTGATTCCCAGGGGTAAAGAGCACCCTGATATCCATTCCGAGCTGCCTTGGCGCGCGCTGCGGGCAATGTGTGATAGCGGTACATTACGAGAGCACGTGCCGCCGCCGGCTCGCAGAGGAGAAAGAACGGCAGCATGTAAATTTCCGTGTCCCAGAAAACGTGTCCTCGATAACCGTGCCCTGTCAGCCCGCGGGCACCAATGGATACGAATTCGTCTTGAGGGTTGGCAGAGCTCATCAAGTGATAAAAGGCAAACCGCATGGCCTGTTGGGCAAAACGATCGCCTTTGATTTGTAAGTCAGCCTCCCGCCATTTCGTCAGCCATGCCTGACAGTGTCGCTCGACAACGTTTTCCAGGTTTCGGAGGGCTTCGGACGAATGCCTCCGGGCCTTCTCGTCGGGTCGGTCAGTTTCGCGGGAGGTGTATAGAGCAGCAACCCGATCAATGCGGTAGGTTTGACCTGCGGTTACCTGGAAACCGCGCCTGCCATCCATCAATTCGCTGGCGCCGATCTCCTCCGCGTCCGGCCCGACAATGCGGTCTGCGACCGCTACGGCAACCTTGGTGCGATTGTTGACGATTTGCGTAGCTAATCCGATCAAATGGGCATCGGCTACAATTTGCCCGTCGTAATTCTCGGGTGTTATCCAGACGCACTGAACCAGCAGATTTCGATCCGCGAGAGAGGCCAGGCGGCAGAAACGAATTCGCGTGATCCGCCCGTCGGCATCCTGATACCGCCACTCCCTCCAGTGCAGGCCCTGCCGGAAATCGAGGATTCTCCGGTGCTCGAGGCTGTGGCCACGGTCCATGCGCAAGGTGTGACCGTCGATCGTAATGGAAAGGTGAGTCCAATCGGGAATCGTCACGAGGCTGGCGACGGTTCCAGGCTGGGCATCGTAAACCCCTGCAACAACAGTCGCAGGGGTGGACATGGGACTACCTTCGGCAAGTGATCCACGGGTTCCAGAATGGCCATTCCCAACCGAGAACAGCGATTCGACCTCGTGCTCACGAGTAAGGGTAAAACCTTCGTCAACAATGACCCAATTGGGGTCGCGGGTGGGTTCAGCAAGCAACGGAACGCGTGCTGACACTGGGTGAGCTTCCAAGTGATCGGAAACGTCAATGCCCATCTATGGACCTCGCCTGTAACGCGTCGCTGGGACGGTCACGGATACGGGAACCGGCTCATACATCCGATGTTCCCTCGCACCGACCTACATCTATTGATTGTGGAGATCTCGATAGCACCACTTGTAGTTAGGCGGCATCGGCGGCAGCCTCATTGGCCAAAGGAGGTGGCCATGACGATGTATGCTAGAGCTTGCGAGTTCTTGCACAAAGCGCTCGCAGCAGGGCCGCGGCCTCGGGCCGAGGTGATCGCAGCCGCAGAGCAGGCCGGGATCAACTATGGTGCCGTTCTCCTGGCGGCGCGCAGTCTCGTCCGCGGCGGGGACTGGTGGCAGCTCGCTCCGGCGAGATCACCGGCAGATCACCCGGCGGATTAAAGTCGATAGTGTCCTTGCCCCGTGAATCGAGCTTGTCCGACGCTGTTCGGGTCGAACCCCTCGTCCCGAAATTGAAAAGTTCAAGAGTTGAAAAGGGGCCTCTGGCGTTCAAGCCGGAGGCTTTTTTGTTCTTCCTCCCGCTGGCGGCCCTCGCGGCAAATTAGGCCTGATACCTGATATTGGTTTGGCATACTCAATTGTGGCAACAACTTTTTTTCTGGGGCGGAACAGCCACTTCAACTGCTTGAGCAGCTGCTTCGAAACACAGACAAGCGTTCTGCTGTTCCGGTCTATCTCTTTTGACCGATGACAAGTTCGGAAATTGCCAGGGTCGGCACGGGAACCTGCAGGCTTTGGCACAGGTTAGGCGGTATCCAAGCGGGTGGGGCCATTTCGGCGCAGGGAGTCCTTTCTCAACCAGATTTGGCTTGCGCCAGGAGATCCCAATGCGCGATAAACTGTCGAGAACTGCCGCTTTCGGTTTCACTGCCTTCGCTGCTATCTTGGCTGGAGGTTTGGCTGTTGCAGCAACCAGCCATGACTATCCCCCCAGCTTGATCCTCGCTCAAGCTACGCCACCGTCCCCGCCGGGGCAGCTGCAAATTGGGCCGCAAGAGTCGCCAACTGCGAGGGATCGCACCGCCATGCGCCGCGACGGCCCGAGGCATCACCGAAAAATGCGAATGCGGAGGCATGCAATGAAGCTGGCCTTCGCCATTGCCGATGCGGACGGCGATGGTGCCCTTTCATTCGAAGAGGTGATGGACATCCACAAACGCATTTTCGGCGCGATCGATGCCGACAAAGACGGCAAGGTCACGCAGGAAGAGGTCAGAATGTTCATACAGGACTGAGGCCGGGCTGAAAGCTCTCGGGCCAGAGTTCGGGGCACGGGTTGGCAGATGGGAACTCTGAATAAGACGCAACATCACCGGCACTGAGTAGCGCCGGCGATGTTGCTCAGGATTGCCAAAACTGATGGCAAACAACTTTGGGGCGTAGCTCGCGCCTGGTTCAAGCGGCGAACTTTTCGATATTCGCGCCCTTCTGGAGAGCCTCAACAAGCCACTTCGGCTTGCGGCCACGGCCCGTCCAGGTCTGGCTGGGATTAGCAGGATTGCGATATTTGACGGCTGGAGCCTTCTTAGCCCTGCGCGGAGCCTTGGCCTTGGACCCAAGCAGCTCACTCACGTCGAGGCCGGATTTCTTGGCAAGCTCCAGAATTTTCTTTCTGACCTGCTCCTGCTCCTGCTGGCGGCGAGCCTCTATGGCCGCCTGAACCCGCTTTTGGAGGTCCAGGAGCTCCTTGTACGACATGTTTTCGACTTTGCTCGGTCTAGCCATTGCTACCTCCTATGTTGATCCGAGATGTTCATCGATCCACGGGGGGAAATAAGTGGATGATGTGTTATTTCACATTGATGTGGTTCTCAAGTTATTAACTGCAAAAACAAATGCGACGATTCGCCTTTGGTCGTAGAAGGAGTATGCAATGTCAGCCAAAGAGCGTTCAGATCTCGTGTTGTTTTTGTCTGGCGAAGGCCGGGACTCCCGCGGGAGGCGACTTGAGGACATTTTGAGCTTCACGGATAAGCAGCTTGAAGCCTATCACGACTTCATTCAATGGCTTTTTCCCTTGGATACGCCAAGCGCGGCAGTGCCTGGCTCTCCCGTCCTGACCGCTGCCGATATCGAGGCAATCCGAGCCGATCAGTCTTGCCAAACGAACCTGAAACGTTCTGCAGAACGCATGAAAAGGTTCTATGCCGAAAATGACCATTGGCTAGTACCAACAAATCACAATCACTTGCGAATCACCCGCATCATCCGTTCGCTCAAGCAACTGGTCGGCCGCGAGGATGCCGAGAAGTTCTTCGATCTCATCATGAAACGGGTGCGTGAGTCGGGCGACCGCGTCTCGAGCACCAGCCAGCGCTATTGGCGTGAGACGCTCGGCGAAAGTTGATCGGCTGAAGCAGTTCACGACGAGCTGCCACGCCTTTAATCGGTTGAAACTCTCTTCTCCACTCGAGTACCTGGGTGAGGCTTGGGACATTGCGACCGCCAGCACGAGCTTCTTTCGCCCTCTCGGCGAATGAAATGGTTGCGAATAGGGCGAGTTTCAATCTCGAGAGAGCTTCCGGTGGGATTCTTGAAAAATTTTGTGAAGGGGAGCCTTTTCAACTATCGGGGCGGTAAGCAAAACGAAACCGCAGAGTCAAGCGCGTTAACAGAAGCTTGCTTGATCTGCGGCAGCTTGGATCAGGCCAGCCCGGCGAGGGCCGATATCGCCATATCGGCTATGAGCCCCAAAAGCAGGGCCCACCCGACATCGCGATTGGAACGGAAGCGGCGGAGGCAGTTTGCAGGATCATTTACATTGAGCGTGCTGACCTGCCAGGCCAGCTGAATGGCAACCAGAGCGAGCGCCGTAAAGAAGATCAAATGCGCGCCGGCAAGAAAGCCGGCTATGGCCCAAAGCACGACTGCCCCGCCATAAAAGCCGGCCACCCAGTTCTGCGTCGCCTCACCGAAGCGTAACGCCGTCGACTTGAGGCCGAGGAGGGCATCGTCCTCCTTATCCTGATGAGCGTAGATGGTGTCGTAACCGATGGTCCAGAGGACACAGCCAGCGTAGAGCACAAAGGCTGTCGGCTCCAGGGTGCCGTAAATCGCCGACCAGCCGACCAGTGCTCCCCACTTGAATGTAAGCCCCAATACAACTTGGGGCCAGAAAGTAAAACGTTTTGAAAATGGGTAAATCGCGACAAGCGCCAGCGAGGCAATTCCTAACCAAATCGTAAACGTGTTGAACTGCACCAGGACGGCGAGTCCAATCAGCGACAGGACTACCCCGAACAGGAGCGCCTGAGTGACGCTGACTTGGCCTGAAGGGATCGGCCGCTTGGCCGTGCGTGCAACTCGCGCGTCATAATTCCGGTCGACAATATCGTTCCACGTGCAGCCGGCGCCCCTCATGACAAATGCGCCCACGAGGAACAGCAGCATGTACCAAAGGTTTGGATACGGCCGTCCCTTGGAAAGCTCAGCGAGCGCCAAAGACCACCAGCAGGGGAACAAAAGGAGCCACGAGCCGATCGGGCGATCCAACCGCGCGAGCTTCAGATAGGGCTGCACGCTGGCAGGCGCGTACCGGTCCACCCAGTTGTCAGGGGGGGCGTCGGCGATGATCTTGGATGTCTCGCTCGTCGAGTTCATTTGGACTGGATACGCAAACTGAAACGAGGCTGCGAAGGGTCAATCAGCGTAACTCACCGATGTCAACCGGCTCGGGCCAAAATGAGCCGTCCGGGGTGGGATGTGGCGCTTCGGCCGGCAGTGGACTACCACGGCGTCGTTTCGTGCGCTATCAGGCGGCATGGCTATTCACGACTTCACGGCTCAACGTCTTTTCGTCGAAGCAGATCTTCACGCTGGTGCGTCCTTTCCCTGCACGGACGCGCAGGCGAATTACCTACGCAATGTTCTCCGGCTTGGATCAGGCGCGGAGATTCTCGTGTTCAATGGCCGGCACGGCGAATGGCGGGCGCGGGTCGATCTCGTAGGTAAGCGCGGCTGCGCATTGGAAGCGTTGGAGCAGCTGCGGCCGCAGGAGAGCGGCCCCGACGTCTACTATCTGTTTGCGCCGTTGAAAAGGGCACGGCTCGACTACATGGTCCAGAAGGCGACCGAGCTCGGCGTTGCGTCGTTGCAACCGATCCTTACACGACATACCGTGGCCGAGCGCGTCAATCTCGGGCGCATGCGAGCCAACGTGATCGAGGCGGCAGAGCAGTGCGGGATCTTGCGCGTGCCTGAGATCGGCGAGCCGGAGGAGCTGGATCGGGTGCTTGCCAGGTGGGACCCGGGGCGGCCGCTCGTGTTTTGTGACGAGCGCGCTCCGATCAAGAACCCGATCGAAGCGTTGGCCACCCTTAAGCCAGGGCCGGTCGCCGTGCTCATTGGTCCGGAGGGAGGATTTTCGCCGGAGGAGCGGGAACAGCTTTTGCGGCTTCCATTCACCTTGCAGCTATCGCTCGGGCCCCGGATCATGCGTGCGGACACGGCGGCAGTTGCCGCTCTGGCTTTGGTCAACGCGGTGCTTGGCGACTGGCGAGGTTGATCGCAAATGCTTGAGCGCCCGTCCGATAGAGCGAAGGAAGTCTTGTGCTCTGACCGAAGGGCGGGATAAAGCAGCGAGAATTCTGCAGTCCCGAACTATCGAACAAGCAGAGGTCCTCATGTCGACCCGCCAGGATGGAGCGTCCGAGAGCCCAATCGTCCGTTCGCGAGACGATCTGGTGCAGTGGATCGCGGACGGCTCGAAGCCCAAGTCGGATTGGCGGATCGGGACGGAGCACGAGAAGTTCCCCTTTTACACCGACACGCTCAGCCCGGTTCCCTACGAGGGACCGCGCGGCATTCGCGCGCTGATGGAGGCGCTCATCGCGCGTTACGGTTGGGAGCCGATCATGGAGGGCGAAAACATCATCGCCCTCAAGCGGCCCAAGGGCGAAGGAGCCGAAACGATTTCGCTCGAGCCGGGGGGACAATTCGAGCTGTCCGGCGCCCCGGTCGAGACGTTGCATGAAACCTGTGCGGAAGCCCGGGTGCACCTGGAACAGGTGGCCGATGTCGGCAAGCAACTTGGTCTTGGGTTTCTCGGGGTAGGCTTCTCGCCGAAATGGACGCTCGAAGAGACGCCGCGAATGCCCAAGCAGCGCTACGCGGTGATGACGCGGTACATGCCCCTGGTGGGCCGCCAGGGGTTGGACATGATGTATCGGACCTGCACCATCCAGGTGAATCTCGACTTTGGCGACGAGGCGGACATGGTAAAGAAATTCCGTGTCTCGCTCGCCTTGCAGCCGATTGCGACGGCATTGTTCGCGGCATCCCCGTTCAAGGAAGGCAAACCCAACGGTTTCAAATCGCTGCGCTCGGAGGTGTGGCGAGACACCGACCCGGACCGCACCGGGATGCTGCCCTTCGTTTTCGAGCCCGGTATGGGGTTCGAGCGCTACACGGACTACGCGCTCGACGTGCCGATGTACTTTGTTTATCGGAATGGTAAGTACATCGACGTGGCGGGGGCATCATTTCGCGATTTTATGGAAGGCCGGCTCCCGCAACTACCCGGTGAGCGGCCAACGCTGGATGACTGGTCTGATCACCTGACAACCCTGTTCCCCGAAGTCAGGATGAAGCGCTTCCTCGAAATGCGGGGCGCCGATGGCGGCCGCTGGCGGCGGATTTGCGCGCTGCCTGCATTCTGGGTTGGTCTGCTTTATGATCAAACGGCGCTCGATGCCGCTTGGGACCTTGTGAAGAGCTGGACAGCCGAGGAGCGGCAAGAGTTGCGCGATACGGTTCCCAAGACGGCATTACAGACACGTT
>QGVC01000465.1 GCA_003242645.1 Pseudomonadota bacterium | reverse complement strand
TTGTGCCATTTTCCTCGAAAAAGGTGGGCCCGGAAGGGTGTGCGGCGCCTCCCCGCCTTTGCGTCCGGCCTCTTCGACCGTCATTTTGCCGGCTCTTCTGGCAGTCATGTCAGAGCACTCCACCGATCGTGGACCGCATCTGCAACTCTTGGGGGTGGGGAAGGTTCCGGTTGCCGGCCGGAGGGTTGGACGGTGGAGTTGAGCAGGCGCGAGAGGTTTATGATGGATGCGGCGTCAGCCTCGGCTTGCCGTCGGCGCGATATCGCCCGCTATCGTGCCAGCCTGCTGTAGAGCGCCGCCAGAGCGACACCATAGGCCGCGTGTATCAGTACACCGGCAAGAAGCCGCGGCGGTGAAAGTCCCGCCAGGAACGGCTGGCCTTTGATGAGGGGCACAAGGATCCAGGCTCCTATGAGGAGCGGGAACACCAGCCCGAACACGAGCCCTTTTGACCAAGGTCGCGTGCCTGGGAGCCAGCCAGCGATGACTGCGAAAATCGCTCCCCAGACCCCGCCCCAGAAGGCGCTGTTGAGCAGGGCCGGCACCTGGAATGGCCCGACCGGGTGGAGCGACCAGGCTCGACCCGCGATGAGCCCTGTCGCCGTAAGCACGTAAACTATCAGCTGATGCGCGGTGAGGACCGCTATCGCCCCAGCGAGAAAACCCATTCCAACGTTGCGCGGGGCTATCGGCATCGGTCCCTCCCCTGCTTTCGTCCTCCCCAGGACGTCGATGATTGCCCGAACTAGCCTAACAGGCAATCGCGCTACTTCTTGCGTTTGCCGCGGCGCAGGTTCATATACCTTCCGTCGAATTCGCTTTGCGCATCTGGAGGCGGCATCAGGTCCGCAGAATCAAGGTCCCCAAAGCGTTATTTGATGGTCTCGGGGACTAGGCCCTGAGGTCGGCTTGAAATGCGCGAGAAAGTGATATGGCGTCAGGAACGGTGAAGTGGTTCAACGGCCAGAAGGGCTACGGGTTTATCCAACCAGACGAAGGTGGAGCAGACGTATTTGTTCACGTCTCGGCCGTTGAGCGGGCTGGGTTGTCGACCTTGAGGGAGGGGCAGAAGGTCTCGTACGAGCTCGAGCGCGGCCGCAACGGCAAAACGTCGGCTGTGAACCTTCGCGTCTCCTCCTAAGCGGAGGTGAAGGTGAGGCAATGCCCCCGGCGCCCTGATGGCACCGGGGGCTTGGTGCGTCAGAGCGTCTGACGCGAAAGGAGAGTTGATGGCAAAGGAAGAGGTCCTTGAATTCGAAGGAGTAGTTACGGAGGTTCTGCCAGACGCGCGTTGTCGCGTGAGACTGGATAATGGCCATGAGGTCGTCGCCTATACCTCGGGCCGTATGAAGAAGAACCGGATCCGCATCCTTGCCGGGGATCGCGTGACCGTCGAGATGACCCCGTATGACCTGACGAAGGGTCGCATTAACTTCCGGCATAAGGACACGCGGGCAGTACCACCACCCGCAACCGGCGGGTATCGGCCACAGCAGAAACGGCGCTGAAAAGGCCTGCGCCAGCTCGTTTCTTCATCCTCCCGATTGAGTCGACAGGCTAGGCTGTTGCTTGGATGAGCAGCCTGTCGCCTTTCTCGCTCTACGGGTAACCTTTCCGAGTTGCACGTTCTCGGTGTATCGCCGCGAATCACGTAATCTGCCCGCGGGGTAGGGACGTGTGCTGTGGCGTGCACGTCTGGGAGAAACGAATGCCGCTTACCCGGCGCGAAATGCTTGGCCTGAGCCTTGCGACCGTCCTGTGGCCGATGTTGCCGCAGGCGGCGGAGGCCAAGCGTTTCGTCAATCGGACTGGGTTGCGGCGCGGTCAGTTCGTTTGGGAGCCAACGCAACCCCTCGAAGGGCCGGTCACCATTGTTGCATCTCTGCGGGACCGGCTGGTTCACGTCTACAAGGCAGGCATCCTTATCGGCATCTCGACTTGTGACGTCGGCTACCGCGGACGCCGTACCCCGACAGGGGTTTTCGCGCTGGCGGAGCGCAAGGTGACCAACGGCGGCGATTTCTCCTGGACCGGTTACGCTTTGCATGCCGACCACGTCCGAGGCTATCCGGCTTCGCTCGGCTGCATCAGGCTGCCATCCGCTTTCGCTCGGCTTCTCGATAGCGTCGCGGGTCCAGGGACCCTGGTCATTCTCGCACGCCAGCGCACCGAGCCCGTGGATGTTGTCCATTCCGGCACCCTCTTTCCGGCGGTGCCGATCTACGAAGCGGGCAGGTTGGTGCGGACCGTTGCCGTGCGCTCCATGCCGGAGCTGCTGACAGGGAGCCCCGTATCGGGCCACGTCGCGATCGTCGTGTCGCGCTCGGGCGGTAACGCAATCCTGCTGCGCGATGGGCTTCGGGAGCACATCGCGCGGGTGACATTCGCCCATCCCGACCGCCGGATTGGCACGCACGTCTACTCTCTCACGGGCACATCCCTCGGCGGGCACGAGCTGGTCTGGCTGGCGTTCGGCATTGGCCGCGATCGCCGCGAGCCGCACCTGGTCTCATGGCACGGTGACGAGATCCTCGGTCAGATTTCATTCGAGGATCGCACTGAAGCGATGGCAATGGCCAGGCTGCTTCATACAGGCGCCACGCTCGTCATCACGGACGAGCTGGCGACCAGCCGAAAGCACCAGACGCCCGAAGACTTCGTTCTGATCTCGACGCAAGGCTCGAAGCCGCAGCCGTCGTACCAGCGCCGTCGGCGGAGACGGCGGGCGCGTGCCACACGTCGGCGGCAGAGGTGGGCGAGTGCGCTTTTCACCGCCTGGCGCTAAGGCAGCTTTGTCATCCCGACTAAAGTGATCCGCCGCGTCAATGGCC
>QGVC01000464.1 GCA_003242645.1 Pseudomonadota bacterium | reverse complement strand
TGCGGCTTGGAAAGCGTTCCTGAATGTTTCCCAATCAATAATAGCAATCGCATTCGGTGCATGGGCGTATGAGAGCCTTGGAGGAACGCACGGTACACCGCTCGAGTCAAATCTTGTCGCATTCTTTGGTCTTGCCGTTGCGTTCTTCACAACCAACATGATTAGTGTAAGTATATTCTTTGTCATACGTAATAAGAATACCTTCTTATCGGTGCTTCGGCAGGTTGTGGGACCGGGGGGTATTAACATCGTCTACGGGCTTCTCGCGAGTCCGATCGCTCTAATTGCGGCGTTCTTATACGACAAATTGTATGTAGGCGGGATTTTGCTTATCATTCTTCCAATTTTCTTAATTAGGTATTCTTATTTATCAAAGATACAACTGCAACAAAGTAACCAAGACTTATTAAAGGTCCTAGTAAAAACCATCGAAACTCGCGACCCTTACACGTCAGGTCATTCATTAAGGGTATCGCGTCTAGCCAGGTTTATCGCGCTAGAGTTGGGGCTCTCGGCAAGACGTGTTGAGATGATAGAAACGGCCGCGTTGCTTCATGACATCGGTAAGATAGACAGCGTTTACGCGGAAATCATTCGGAAACGGGACCGACTTACAGATGAAGAGCACCGGGTAATCAAGACTCATGCGGTGAAGGGTGCGGAGCTTCTTCAAAGCCTGACTTCGCTCCCTGAAGAGGTGATAAAAGGCGTCCGGCATCATCACGAACGGTATGACGGGAAGGGATACCCGGACGGCTTGGCAGGTAAAGAGATACCGATATCCGCGCGGATCATAATGCTGTGTGATTCGATTGACGCGATGTTGTCCGACCGCCCATATCGCGCGGCGTTATCAGTTGATCAAGTCGCCGAAGAGATTCAGCGATGTGCCGGGAGCCAGTTTGATCCAGACATCGTCGCGGTCGTCCTACGGGGAGAAACACTGGAAAAGGCAGCGGCACAGATTAGAGAAGCGTCATTGCCAGACGTTGTCGGCGTCTAGAGTCAAAAGAATGGCCGATCTGGCTATTTACGCCCCACCTGTGCCGCCGCGAAGTATAATAGGAGCTCCCCAGGATTACTCAGGCGGCGATGCTGGGTCCTGCAGATAGACGCGCACCGCGCTCTTAAACCGGACCCGGTCGATACCTCCGGCGATAGCTTCGCGTCGAATCCATGATTCGACGACCCATTCCCAACCTAGAGACTCGCGGACTTCGGTTGGCCGACGGCCAATTAAGCGTTTCATCTGATTGCTCATTGTAAAGCCGTCCGGGTAGCCTACTCGGGCTGCAATGCGAAAGACCGTCGCCCGCTCTGCCTGAAGGTGGATACTTGCGTAAAGGAGCCGGGCAAACTGCAGCCAGTGGGAAGGGACTGGTAGACCAGCCGCCGCGAAGTGCCTTCCCAGCGTCCTGCGGGATGTGCACATGCGCCGTGCAAGCGCTGAGATGCTGGTAACGGACGGCACAAGGCGAAAGATCTGTTCCACCTCATTGCGAATTTCTGGTGTTCTCAGTAGCCCGCGATGGTCAAGGTAGGCACCTACTGAATGCGCCAAGTTCCGTGGTGGCATAGAGAGTATTTGTTTTATGTACCTTGGCGCGACGATCGAGCCAGTCGGGAGCACCGCGCGGGGCAACAGTGCATTTACGAACCTCAGAAGTGGCATCGCTCGAGCCAACTCCGTCGCCGGCGGAAGTACGACGAAGAGAGGAACACCGTAAGGGCGGTGGGCGAGCCATTCGAACTGGTTCTGCTGTTCGTGGCCATCGACAAGCCACCAGAGGATGGCCAACCCTCGAGGAGGCAGCTCGTCACTCCTCCAATCAAGGTCTAGGGGGACGAACTGATCGTAGGGCGGTGCAAACAGAGCGAGTCGCGTAGGGGACGCTGGTGCGAGTGGGACGAACATCGGTACCTCCGGGTTGAAGCGGAGTGACAGTTCGTGGCACCGCGAAGACTACGACCTACGCATCATCTACGGGTCAAAAAAACATCATCCTGGCTCACGAATTGAGGTTGAGTGCGTTCTCGCTCGAATTGTAGGGGGGAAATGGTGGAGATCCGAGCCTTAGGCGAAGTGACGGTATTCGACACCGCTCGGCGAATCAGGTTGCCGACAAAAAAGCATTATGCTCTACTAGTCTACCTAGCGGCTCATCCCGACCGCCCATTCCTCCGCGACCGTTTGGCCACGTTACTTTGGGGTGATTCGCCAGACCGGCGGGCAAGACACTCGCTGAATCAAACATTATACGGCATCAGAAAGTGTCTTCCTGCGCTTCGCATCCAAGTTACAAACCAAGAAGTGATCATGCCAGCCGGGGCAATCGAGGCTGATTTCTTGGCCTTTCGCCAAGCTGTAGATCGAGGCAGCTACCGCGAAGCATCCCGGCTCTACACGGGAGATTTTCTAGAAGGTTTTTCAATACCTAATTCACCGGAGTTTGAAGAGTGGCAGGAAAACGAGCGTGGAACTCTCAAACGGCTAGCCGTTCAGTCGTTGACCTACCTGTTGGACGAGGAGGAGCGAGCCCGGAACTGGGATTGTGTAGAGGAATTAGCTTCTCGCATAATCCGACTGGATCCCTTCAAGAAGTCGGCTCACAGCGCGCGGATTCGAGCAATCGCAGCACGTGGAGATCTCAGGCGGGCTCGGTTAGAGCTTCAACGCATAAGGGGGGCCATTGGTGGCGAGCTTGGAGACATCTTCAAGCACATAGAGCCCGCTGCTCAGTGGACATGGGAAACGCCCATAACTGCCGATATCGTCCTTGAGAATGATGAGGACCAATGGCCCCCAAGTTTTGTGGGCCGCTCCGAGCTTTT
>QGVC01000463.1 GCA_003242645.1 Pseudomonadota bacterium | reverse complement strand
ATGGCGCCGGCCAGCACGGGCAGCGACAACAGCAGCAGGAAAGCCGTCACCAGAATGGCCCAGGCGAACAACGGCATCTTGTGCAGCGTCATCCCCGGCGCACGCATGTTGAAGATGGTGGTGATGAAGTTGATCGCACCGAGGATCGACGACGCACCAGCGATGTGGAACGACAAGATGCCGAAGTCGACAGACGGTCCCGGATGCCCACTCGTCGAGAGCGGTGCGTACAGCGTCCAGCCCGTTCCGGCGCCGATGTCACCCGGAGGCCCTTCGACGAAAAGCGAGATGATGAACAGCAAGAACGCGACGACGAGCAGCCAGAATGAAATGTTGTTCATGCGCGGGAACGCCATGTCCGGCGCCCCGATGTGCAGAGGAACGAACCAGTTTCCGAAACCGCCGATCAAGGCCGGCATCACCACGAAGAAGACCATGATGATGCCGTGCGCCGTCACGAACGCGTTGAAGGCGTGAGGATTGGCGAAATACTGCAGCCCCGGCTCCTGCAGCTCCAGGCGCATGCCGATCGACAAAGCGCCCCCGATCACGCCCGCCATCATGGCGAACAGCAGGTACAGCGTACCGATGTCCTTGTGGTTGGTCGAAAACAGCCAACGCTTGAGGCCGTGAGGCCTGTGATCGTCGTGAGCGTGCGCTGCCGAAGCCGTGCTAGCCATTTGCAGTCACCTATTCCCTCGGTGTCTCAAACCATTCATCGAACCGTGGCCGCTGCCGGAGCAGCGGCCCATGCAGGCTCAGTTCTGCGCAGTATTGCTTCCGGCGGCTGCGACCTGGGCCGCATCAGGCTGCTCGGTAGCAGCATGAAGGATGGAGCGCGCGCGCTCCCAATCTCTCGCCTTGGCAGCCTCAACCCACTGGTTGAATGCCTCTTCACTGACAACCCGGACAGCGATCGGCATGAAGGCATGGTCCTTGCCGCAAAGCTCAGAGCACTGCCCGTAATACACCCCGGGCTGCTCGGCCTTGAACCAAGTTGCCGTAATGCGACCGGGGACAGCGTCCACCTTGGTTCCGAACGAAGGAATGGTCCAGCTGTGGATCACGTCGTTCGCCGTGACGAGCACATGGACGACCTTGTTGACCGGAACTGCGATCTCGTTGTCGACAGCCAGCAAACGAGGCTGACCCAACTTCGCCCAAAGGGGCTGGGCGTCGTTATAGAGCTGGCGGGACAGCTGCACGCCAGTCAGGTTGCCATAGCGCCGGTTGAACTCCTCCTGGCCGAGCTCGGCACGCAACAGGTCCTCGTCGCGAAGAACGTTCGACGTCACCCGAACATCATGGTCCGGATACTCGTGCTCCCAGAACCACGTATTGCCGATGGCCTTAATGGTCAGGTCGGGCTTCGGATAGCTGTACTGCAGATAGAGCAGCTTGAAGGAGGGGACCGCAATAACGATCAAGATGAGAATGGGAACTACGGTCCACACCACTTCCAAGAGCGTGTGGTGAGTTGTCCGCGACGGGGTCGGATTGGCCTTTTCGTTGAACTTGAAAAGGACGTACAGCAGAAAATGCCGACAAAGCCTGCGATGCCAAAAATGATCGTGTTGACGAGGTTGTGGAAGTCGTGAATGCCTCGCGCGACCTCGGTCACGGCGCCCTGCATTCCGAGCTGCCCTGGCGAAGGTTGGCCAGTGCCCGCCCATGCCGCCGATGCGGCCCCCAGAATTGCAAACGCCAGGATTGAATACAGCGTCCTGATGCCCCAGCTCGAATTGCCCATTCCGTCGCTCCCACCGTCCCGCGATGCTATTGCGGAGGCCCTGGCTTGAATAAATCGACCGTCAACCTACCGAGCTCGTGACAGAACACAATGGTCCCAAATGTCTCAAGCGCCCGGTTATGCGGCATTTGCACGCGCGACGGACGAGAGAGATCGGCCGGCGTGACGGAAGAGATGTGTCGTGGTCGATCAACATCACCGCTGCCCCGCCGCAAGTCCCACTTTAGCCCAAATCCTCGGCAACAGGGGCTTTCCGGACGTGGTCGGGCTCGTAAATTGGTCGAGCTTAAAGGGTCACGCCGAAGCTTCGGAGAACGCGAGTGAAAGCGGGTGTCGCGAGATCATTGCCGGGCAAGGCCGGCAGACGGCTTCGAGCCGGTGCGGCATCAGCCTTGTTGCTGTCTTTCGTCGGAGCAGTGACGGTTCTCCCCACCAATAGCGCCTTCGCACAACAACCGGTGGATGGCACCGTCAAGGCGCAGCACGGCGACTGGCAGGTGGTGTGCAAAGCTCCGCCACCCGGCGCGAAATCCGAGACATGCGCGCTCGTGCAAAGCGTGACTGCCGAGGACCGCAACAACGTTGGCCTGACGGTCTATTTCCAGAAGTTCTCCAACGGCACCCGCGTGCTTCGGGTGTTCGCGCCCGTGGGGGTATTGCTGCCACCGGGACTCGGCCTGAAGATCGATGACAAGGACGTGGGGCATGCGCCTTTTCTGCGCTGCCATGCCTTCGCCTGTTATGCACAGGTTATCGCCGAGGACCAGCTCGTCGAGCAGCTCAAGGCAGGCAAGACGGCCATCTTCGTCATCTTCCAGACCGAGGAAGCGGGAATCGGCATTCCGATCTCCCTTGCGGGATTCTCTCAAGCCCTCGCCGAGCTGCAGTAGGAACGCGAACGGCCTACGAAGATCCCTGTTTCCAGCAACGTCCTGATTTGCCAAGCGATTCGGCTGCCATTCGGCTCGGGCGCTCAGTGGTCGCCACTGCCTTCACCGAATAGCAGCTTTGACGAGTTGCACATCCTGCCATTCAATTGCCGCAACTGGCCGCTTTAGGGACGCAAAGCCGCCAGCAAGAAGCACGGTTTCTCC
>QGVC01000462.1 GCA_003242645.1 Pseudomonadota bacterium | reverse complement strand
GTCGAGCGGCGCGGGCATTTCGCCTACTATTCGCTGGCGGACACAGTGGCCAAGGATATCGTCGCGGTCCTCTACGCCCACTATTGCGCCGACAAGATGCAGCGTTAGATTTCCCGCGGATCGATCTGTCGGCCCCCACGCCGGCCGGCATGCTGTTGAAACGGAGGGATGCATGGTGGGCTGGTTCGTTGCGGGAGCAATTGCTTTGGGCGTATTCGCAGCAGCCGGTTTCAGCCAGGCCAAGTCGACGGAACAAGCCAAGTCGACGGAATATTTGATGAAGCTCGGGGAGCATCTTGCTCAGGAGTGCACGAGCTGTCATCGCATTGACGGCACCCACAACGGCATTCCGGCCATTGTCGGGCTCGATCCCGAATACTTCGTCAATTCGCTGATGTTCTACAAAGAGGGTAAACGGACAAATCCCGTCATGGTGTCCGTTGCCCAGTCGCTCGACGAGGAGCAGATGAAGGCGCTCGCCCTCTATTTCCATTCGCTTGGAAAAAAGAAATAGCGCCGAGCGCTTCTTGCAGATGAATTGGCGTTACCGCTGAGAAGCCTGAAAAGACATTGCCTCGTCAAAAGCAGCAGCGAACTCGACCGCGCCCGGCTTATTCACGTTCGCGTCCATGATCTCGTCGATGCGCGCCAGCAGCTCGGCTGCGGTGCGATTGTGCACGACCGGATTGCGCTCGTAGCCGAGGCGAGAGAAGAAATTCGGCGTCGGCGCCTTACGGCCTACGGGAGTCATCATTTCGAGCCCCGTGCTCGGACCGGCAAGGTTCATCAGCTCCAACTCAGCCGGCGTTAGATTCTTTCTGCCAGCACGCTCAGCAACCTCGCGGATGCCTTTCAATTTGATCACCTGCAGCATCGGCCCGATGTCGCCATCGAGATTGAGCGCGTGAATGCCGAGCCCGTTGCGCGTGGCCGCAAACTTCATGTGGGCGTTCCAGTCATTGGGAACGCTCTTCGCGCTCGCCAGCATGCGCCTCAGAGCGCGGGCTTTCTTTTGCAAGGCTGCCGCCCGGGCAGGGGCAATGCCGGGGATCTCGGCCGTTTTTTCAAGCCGTGAGATGAAGGTTTCCCCGTGCTTGACCAGCTCGTTGACCGAATTCGCGTGAAGGAGCTGCGCGTAGCCTAACGCCGTCGATATCGGCCTGCCTTTCCCCGTCTTCGGATTGACGCCCGCCTGCATATCGTACGTGCCCCGGCCGCCCGTTTCCAGGGCATAGACCCGCACCACCTGCTCTTTGGTGAGCCCCTGGGCCAGTGCCTCCAGGGCATAGCGCCGCTTGAACTCTTTCTCAGGGATGCGTTCCGGCTCAAATCCGTACACTGTCTTGGCGCTTTCGAGCACGTCGGCGACGCTGGGCACGGGCTTCCGCTCAACCGGCGGCTTCAGCTCGTTCCAGATGCGGGCGATGTGCTCCGGAAGCTTCGGCCCGGAATATTCGGGCGGAAAGCTCATGATGTAATCTTGCTCAGTGACCGGCTTTCCTGCCCTGATCTTCTTCCGCCGCTCAGAACGCGTCGCCTCAACCTTCTTCCAGTAGGCGGAAAGTTCGGCCTGGTGCTTTTTCTGGGCGGCATGCCAATCCAGGAAGATGCGGCGCTCGCGGGCATCGAGCCTTTCCAGTATCGCGTTCACGCGATCATCCGCCCGCGCTGGCCCGGGCGGAGTCCCCATCGCCAGGGCGCAGCCAAACACCGCCGAAAACACGAGACCGGCGGCACGCCGAGTGAGCCGGCTGGCAAATGCAGTCGGTTGCGGTGCGTCGATCATCGTGAGTGTCTTCGTTGCTGCAGATGGCAGCATCGTGGCGGTTTCGACCCAACCGGGCCCAAGTTGCGGCCAGAGCCGGTAAAAATAGGGTTACCGCCTGAGAGTCGTCTCTTCCCAGATGAACTCGGGAACGAAGGGCTCATACGGGGGTGAATCGCTAAGTAGAGCAAATGCATCGCGGCGCGATATTGACTGACCGGTCAGTCATATCTATCTTCGAGAGGCATGGAGGGAGCCGATGAGCACCCGCAGCAAGCGCCGCAAGGAGCAACGGCCCGAGGAAATCCTCCAGGCCGCGCTCGAGGAGTTCATCGCCAAGGGCTATGCCGGCACGCGGCTCGAGGACGTCGCGAAGCGCGCCGGCATCTCCAAGGGGCTCGTCTACGTCTACTTCGACACCAAGGAAGAGCTGTTCAAAGCGGTGATCCGCACATTTCTCGTCCCGCACGTCCAAATGCTGCGGGACGAGGTGGACACCTCGGAGCTCTCCTCCGAAAGCCTTCTCCGCGGCCCTGTGCTCCGCCTGATGAAAAAGATTATCGGGTCGCGGATGCACGAGCTCATTCGGCTGCTGATTGCCGAAGGCCCCAGGCACCCGGACCTCACGGCTTTCTATTACGAGGAAGTCGTGAGCCGTGGCTTGGCCCTCCTGCAGAGGATCATTGATCGGGGTGTGGCGCGTGGCGAATTTCGACCCACGCCCCTGCGCGATTATCCGCAGCTCGTTATCGCACCGATGCTCATGGCGGTTGTCTGGAAGCTCCTGATGGAGCGCCATCGCCCGCTCGACGCCGAGAAGGTGCTCGAGACCCACTTTGAGTTGCTGCTGCAGTTCCTCAAGGCGGACACGACCGTGGCTGAGGCGGGCGTCGCATCGGATCGGCCGACATGAACCGCGTCGCGCTCAAAATGCTTTTCGGAGATGCGGCCAAGCTCCTGGGGCTCGTGTTCGGCATGGCCTTCTCCACGCTGCTCATCACCCAGCAGGCGAGCATGTTCGTCGGCATCATGCAGCGCACCGCAAACCTCATCACTGAAACCCGCGGGCCGAACATCTGGGT
>QGVC01000461.1 GCA_003242645.1 Pseudomonadota bacterium | reverse complement strand
TTTTTTGGGCCTTGGGGATTTTGCTGTCCCTCCGCCTGGATGTCTGCCGGAGTTGGGCCATACGGTCCTTGAGCTCCGCCTCGCGCTCCCGTGTACGCTCCACCTCACGCTCAAAGGTTTCCTGTTCAACCTTGACGCGGGCGAGCACTGCCGCGCGGGTTGCCTCCTCGTCCCGCAACGCTTGCAGGGACTGCGCAATCTCGGCCTCCCGGCGCACGGCTTCGGATTCGGCCCGGACAGCAACGCCGAGTCGCGTCGTGACCTCGGTTAGCGCCGCCTCCTCAGCCTCGACCTGGGCCTGCGCCTCCTTCCACTGCAGGTAGAGCAGCAGGGCCTCGGCCCGACGGATCTCAGCCGAGATCTCCTTGTAGCGCTTCACCTGCCGTGCCTGG
Source organism: Pseudomonadota bacterium (assembly GCA_003242645.1). The sequence goes on along the minus strand of QGVC01000461.1, from coordinate 2,460 downwards.
CGCTTCAGGTTTTCCAGCTGGGAGTTCAACTGCCCCAGGATGTCCGAGATACGGGCCAGATTTGCCTCGGCCGCGTTCAGGCGAAGCTCCGCCTCGTGTCTGCGGCTGTGCAGGCCCGCGATCCCGGCAGCATCCTCCAGAATGCGGCGGCGCTGCTCCGGCTTGGCGTTGACGATCTCACCGATCTGCCCCTGGCGGACCAAGGCAGGTGAGCGCGCCCCCGTTGCCGCATCCTCGAAGAGAATCTTCACGTCGCGCGCACGGACCTCCCGCCCGTTGATGCGGTACGTGGAGCCGGCATCCCGCTCGATCCGGCGTGTCACCTCGATGATATCGCTATCGTTGAATTCGGCAGGGGCCTTCCGGTCCCGGTTATCGATGATGAGCGTCACCTCGGCCGAATTGCGCGGCGGGCGCGAGGTCGTGCCGGAGAAGATCACATCCTCCATGGCCGAGGCACGCATCGACTTGTAGGAGGTCTCGCCCATGACCCAGCGCAGCGCTTCGAGCAAGTTCGACTTGCCGCAGCCGTTAGGGCCGACGATCCCCGTAAGCCCCTTCTCGATCAGAAGGTCAGTGGGCTCGACGAATGACTTGAAGCCGAGCAGCCGCAGCCGCTGAATGTGCATCCTTCGTCGTGTCCTCGCTTACCGGCAGCGACGCCTTCGGGCGGAGCAGCATCTCCGGGCTGATCTATCTGGGAATCAGGTCAGGAAAGTGCCTGCTGCGCCTATTCTTGCCTCACTCAGAATGGCTGTGGTCCTTTGCAGCGAGACGACCGGAATGAGCAGCCAATAGCGGCTCCACCATTGCCCGAATCTCCTCCATCCCAATCACTGTCTTCACGAGCCGATCGTTGATGAAGAAGTTCGGCGTCCCGATTACACCCAGCGTGCGCCCCCGCTCCTTGACTTCTTTGAGCGCATTGATCATGCCCTGATTCTCGTAGCAGGCGTCAAATTGCGCCCGAGTCATCCCCACCTGAGACGCGATCTTGAAGATGGGATCAAGTCGCACCTCCTGGCTCACCCACTTCGCCTGCTGCTGCAAGAACTTGCCGTAGAGCTCGAAGTAGCGCTCCGGCGGAGCACAGCGCAACGCGATCGTCGCCGCGCCTGATTGGAAGCCTATCGGAAACTCGCGCAGGATGAAGCGCACCTTGCCGGTGTCAATATACTCTCGCTTGAGCTGCGGGAAGGTCTCGAGGTGAAACTTACGGCAGTAGGGGCAGGTCAGGGATGCGTACTTGACGATCGTGACTGGGGCATCCGCCCTCCCCAGCGCCATCTCCGGCAGCGGCCCGGGCTTCAGCACATCGGCAAGGGTCGGATTCTGGATGACCTTGCGCGCGGGCGTAACGGTGCCGCTCGGCTCTGCGAAAGGATTGAACTCTGAATTACCCGCGCTGGTAGAGCTTACTGGCACGGCGCCCGCACTTTGGAGTACCTCAGCCAATGAGCTTTCGCCGGCACACCCCGCCAATGCAACGCCGGCGAGCGCGAGGCCCGCCGCCGTTATCATCTGACGCAGCCGAATACCGCGCACGCCCCGATTCAGCTCTTCAGCAGCGGCTCAAGAGCCCGGTCGAAATCGGAGATCGAGCCACCGCCTTGGAGACGCTTCCCATTGATGAAGAATGTGGGCGTCGAGTTCACCCCAAACTGCTGGTTCGCTTGGGTGCGCATTGCCTGGACTTGCTTGTGCAGCTCATCGTCCTTGAGGCACTTGTCGAACCGCTCCTTCGTGAACCCAGCTTGCTTGGCGATTTCGAACAGCTTGGAGGCGGGATCGTCGCGAACGACCCACTCGTCCTGCTTCTGGAACAAGACCTCGAGCATCGCGAAGGCTTTATCGCCGGCGCAACGCGCCAGCATGGACCCCGCCTCGGCAAGAATGTCGAGCGGGAACTCGCGGAAGATCAACCGCACCTGCCCAGTGTCGATGTACTTCCTCTTCAGCTCTGGCAGCACGTTGTTGTGGAAGCTCGCGCAATGGGGGCAGGTCATCGAGGCGTACTCGACGATGGTAACCTTGGCGTCGGGATTGCCGAGCACAAGGTCCGGCAATGGGCCCGGCTTCATCAGCTCCTCGACGGGAACTTCGGATGGGCCCCGCCGCTGCGCCAGCAGCTCGGAGCTGAGAGAACCCATGGCCAGAGCGCCAATGGCTAGCCCCGCAGAAACCATCAACGTACGACGGCTCACCTTGACGGAGCTGATGATCGCGGATCGGGACAAGGGGCTACTCCTTGAGTTCATAACCAAACGCCTAAGTGCCGTCAGATGGCAATTCATAGGCAATTCGTTAATGCAATTTTAGGCTGAACGCCAATTGAATGGCGCTCACGGTTGCGTCAGCACCTGCGATCTTGCGTGAAAATGCCTCCGTCTGCGCGCGATATGGCGCCGCATGCTGCTTTGGAGTCTAGCCAGAGCTTTGCGGAGCGCTTCATCGCTTATG
>QGVC01000460.1 GCA_003242645.1 Pseudomonadota bacterium | reverse complement strand
CTGACTTTGACATTCTCGAGGTTTTTCACAAAGAACCCGCTGAGCCGATCCTCAGAAAAGAACCTGTCTAGGTCGGGTCGCTCGCGACGCTTCTGATCCAGGACGTACTCGATCGTGGCGGCCTGCGCTTCGGAAAATGCGACAACACCCAAGGAGAGATCCGGGTGTCGCTCCGCATGGAACAGCACTCGCTCTGCCACCTTTTCAGCCTCGATCGGGTTATCACGGGCTCCACCCCGGCGATATATACCATTCACGTAGAAGAACTCAATGCCGACGTCTTCCGCTTCATCCAGGGCTCCGGGAAAGGTGATGAGCCTGCCGTCGTAGAAGGAGTAGTTGGAGTAGGTGATCAAGGCCTCATGCTGGCTGCGGTAGTGCCAGCGCAGTGGTAGAGACTCGATACCTCCAGCTTTTGCAAGATCGAGAACTGACTCGAACTCGTCGATCTGCCCTTCTTCGTACTCGTCGCCGCCGTCCATCGACACGGCCTCGAAGAAGGTCGTAGGTGGCAGCTGTTGTTGATCGCCCGCGACTATCAGCTGACGCCCTCTGTAGATACAGTTCGCCGCGTCGGCCGGCTTCACCTGGGATGCTTCGTCGATGACCACCATGTCGAATCGAAGGCCGGGAGGGATGAACTGGCTCACCGAGAGCGGGCTCATCATGAAGCAAGGTTTGATCGCTTGTACCACCTCAGCCGTGGCAGCGATCAACTCCCGGACGGGCATATGCCTACGCTTCTTTTGGCCTTCTCGTTCGATGATTCCGGCCGCTCCCCGGTTCGTTTTGGGGCGCCGGTGATTGGCCGCTTCCATGACGACGCCCGCAGCTCGGTCGATGAACTTCTCATCCAAGTTTTTGAATTCCTCGACGAGGGCGTCGCGATCATCTGACCGGTACTTGGTCAAACGCGCATCCGATTCCATCACGGAATCGACCCAGGCGGCTAGGACCGCCCGCTCGATCGCCGGTACGACCTCCTGAGCATCGACGCGCAAATGAATGAGGTGTTCTGATGCCTCTCCGAGACCTAGTTCGGCCAAACGGTTGCGAGCTCGTGAGAAGGCCACCCAGTCGTCGATCTGCCCAATGGTGTCGGTCATGCGGCCCAGGAGCTCCTCCGAGTCGAGGAAACTCGATTCCAGTACCTGCACTAGTTCTCCGGCTCGGTCGCGCTCGAAGTGATCGAGCACAGCGTCACGGGCGGCAGTCCAGCTCTTCGCTGCGTCTTGCAGGGGTTCGGGCGCCATCTCACAACTGAGAAGACACTGCGCAGTGATAGGGTCGACCGGGGCGTCGATCGCATTCCGGAGCTTCTTGACCCATTCGAGATCAGAGGTGATTCGCTCCCAATCTGTATTGATGCCTATGTACGCCTCACCGAGTAGTGCCTTGTCCTGCTCCCAGTTAGAAGAGAGTGCCTGGTCCACCTCGTGCGCCTTAGCACGAGCCTCGAGGGCGGCACGCACAGCGCGGAGATGCATTGTTCGGCCGGCGAGTTCCTCGAGTCTCGCCGCTTCAGTCGCGAGGACCCGTATGTGAGGTGCACACTCGCGAAACCAGCTGGCGGCTTCGTCGATTGGAAGCGACAGCACAGACTGGGCCGACGGGACCAACTGTTGCGCAGATGCAACGAAATCGTTCTTGATGTTTTTCAGTTCTTCGGCGAGGGCTTTGAGATCGGGATCGGGCTCGCCGCCCAAGGCCAGCTGGTTCCGCAGGACGTCCGGCCTACGCAGTTCGCGGCCCGCCAGATTCAGGGCTTCACGAGCCACGTCGATAGCGTCGACGACAGCATCGAATGCCGTCTCAACGCCCCGGTAGTAGCTACCCAACTGGGCTGAGTGCTGGTCTTCGGCAGCCTTTAGTTCCTTGGCTAGCTGCTGCCATTCGATGGCCTGTGGGAGATTTTCTATGACGGCCTTGGTGGTCTTGCCGAGGAGGGTGTGCGCAGCGAGTTCTCTCTTGTCGGCGCGATAGGCACCGCCGAGCTTGCGAATTCCGCGATGGAGCGTCTCGAACCGGGCCCTCAATGACTCGAGATCGAGTTCCAGAACAGAAGGCTTGAAGAGGCCCGAGAGCGCCTCGGCCTTCTCACGGTAGGAATCGACCACGGCGCTGAGAACGTTGATGGCTTCGTCCAGCTTCGGAAGAGCGAACGTATCGAGCCAGTCGCCTTCGGGTCGATGCTTCGCTCCTATCAGATCGGCGAGCGTGACCAGGCGATCCACGACGTCGAGGGTCATCGCTCCGGGCTGCAAGCCGAGACCGTTCGCTAGTTCCCAAGCCATGGCTTCGATGCGCCCGAGGACCTCGGGCGCATTGCCGTAGAACGCGGACCGTTCGGACAACGAAGCAGCGTCCAGATCCCCGACGAGCTGCAAACCAGCCTTTTCAGTCAAGGACACCTCAGAATCGAAGACCCGTCGGTAGGCTCCGGCATCAATCGCCGGCCAGTCATTTCCTACGAGTTCGACGAGCTGACGGACGGCGTCTTGGCGGTCGCGAATCGCACCTTCGAGTTCGCGAACCCGCGCTTCGATGGGTTCCACCGCCTCACGCGAAAGCCACTCGGCCGGCACAGATCGGCGCGCTTGGAGGATTCGGAGGACCTCAACCAGGCGCAGCGCGTTTCGCGGTGAATCATTCCACCAAAGTTCGAGATGCTCAGCGACGGCTTTAGCGACGCGGCGGAGGTCCTCGAGCTTGGCTTTTGCCTCAGCCAGATTGCCCAGAACTGCTCGCTTGCCGGCGAAGGTGGCTGCGTGTGGATCCACGCCGCACCAGAAGAAATCCTCGCCCAATGAGACCGGAGCCCAGGCCCGGGCGAGATCCTCTGCAACGTCCAGA
>QGVC01000087.1 GCA_003242645.1 Pseudomonadota bacterium | reverse complement strand
GCTTCATGAATGCGCGCGATGGACTGTTGAAGCGCCGTCGCACCTTCAGCACCTCGCGAAGAGGGCTGAGGAGCCTGCGGCGGTGGCGCAGAGGGTGGCGCGAGTGAGCGCGGAGGCTGCGCCGACCCGGTCATCGCATCGTGAAACGACTGCGCCAGAGATGGGCTGCTTGGGCGATAGCTGGTCTGCGGGGGCTGCTGAGCCGTCGACCGCCTCGAAAGGCCAAAGGGCTCGATCGCCTTGGCCAACACGGATGCAGCCGCCGAAGCAGCTGACGCAGGCCGACTCTGACGCGGGGCCAACAACCCCGCCGTCCGATCACTCCGCGACGAAGCGAGCTCCTCGGGCCCGGTCCGCGTAGCGTCGTAGACGACGTACGGCGGCTGCTCGCTAAGCCGAATGCCCTCGGGAAGGCTTTGAAGGAGTAGATCGCGGAAGCTGCCAGCACCCGCCCAATTGGTCCCGACGGTGCGATCGTGCCCCAGGGCACGGGTTGCGCGCTCAGCCAGAACCTCCAATGGCAGAGGCGTGTCCGAATTGCGGACAGCCCCTGTGACTTCAGCCATGATTTCGCGGCGCAGGTCGCTCGTCGTGGCTGCGCGGCCTGGAGCTTCTGCTTCTGTCCCGGGATTATTCAGGAGGACATTGATGAGATCTGGTTCGCGAATCTCACCATCAGCAATCGCAACGTAGGGCGCCGCCGTGTAATCGTTCGCGAACACGATCGTACGCCGAGCATGGGCCCGCAGCCGGTGTAGAACAGGCGTAAAATCCGCATCACCCGACAGAATGATGAACTCATCGAAATACGTCTCGTGATGGAGATAATCACGGACGTCCATGACCATGCGGATGTCGGATGAATTCTTGAGCTGGGCCGTCAGGGGCGGGCAATCTATGACCTCGAAGCCCGCTCGCAAGAAGTGGTGCCTGACGAACGGGAAAGAGTTCATATCCGTCGAGTTGTCGTTCTGGTTGCGGCGCGGCACTGGGTTACCGTAGCACCGGTTCAGAACGATCCGACGTTGAACATTGCTGGGCAGCTTGTTGGTCGGGGAGATCAGGCGGCCACTTTCGATTTCGGCGAGCCACACGCTAGCGTCTTTGGCGAAGCGCTTGGCAGCCTCCTCGCTCCTGCGCTTCAGAGACAGGTACACGTTGTCGTAATCGACAAAGATCGCGCTCAGGATCTGTCCTGAAGTCTCACGCTTCATTCGTAAGCCCCCGCTGCCCGCCGTTTGAGTGCTCGAAAAGACTTTTTACGAGTCGTTGCGGCGCCGCAAGCGCAGCGGTGCCTCGGTTCAGGACTAAACGAATTCTAATTGAGTAACAAAGTGTTAACTCCACTCCGAAGGTGCACTTCTAGTGGATAACGCCAAGCGAGGCCGTCATTCGCGAATCACTCAAGCATTGCACACGCGCGGGGCGGGAGAATGACGGGCTGTCAAAATTCAGTGAGAGAGCCGCCCCGGGGTAGAAGAACCGACGCGGCTCGAGATGGTCAAAACCGGTTCTTCCGCTCGCGGATTTCGGCGAACACTTTCCAGTCCGGCTCGCCCATCATGCCGAGACGCTGGCGGATGTGAGGACTGTTCGGCCTCAAGAACGGGTTGGTCGCAAGCTCCAGGTCGATGCGGGTCGGACATGTAGGCTGCCCGGCGGCAACCATTTGCTCGACTTCCTTCGCGCGCTTCTGAAGCTCCTCGTTCTCGGGCTCGATCGTCAACGCGAACTTGGCGTTAGACAAGGTGTACTCGTGGCCGAAGTAGACCTTTGTCGCCGGCGGCAGCGCCATGATCTTCTCCAGCGACTTCCACATCGTCTCGTAGGGCGCCTCGTTTACCCGCCCGCAGCCGATGGCGAACAGAACGTCACCCACGAAGGCCACGTCTGCCGCAGGGATCCAGTAGATGATGTGACCCGCGGTGTGGCCCGGACAATCGAATACGTGAACCTGAAAGGAGCCGAACTGGAAGACATCTCCCTCACCGACGGCCTGGTCCAGCCCCGGTATCTTCGCGGCCTCGCCCCGGGGACCGATGATCGTGCAGTTGGTCTCCGCCTTGAGCTGCGTATTTCCGCTGGTGTGATCCGAGTGATAATGCGTGGTAAGGATGTGCGTCAGGCGCCAACCCTTCTCGTCGAGCGCCCGTTTGACGGCCCCTGCCTCAGGTGCGTCGATCGATGCAACCACATCGGCCTCGGCATCCCTGATGAGTACGCCGTAGTTGTCGCTGAGGCAAAGAAACTGATGAATTTCGAGCTTGGCCACGGCTGGAGCTCCATGATTGGCACTATCATCGGTGGGCAGCATCGAAACGTATCAGCGGGTCCGGGGATTGCAACTACCGACGTCTCGTCCCGAAATCATTGTTGCCGGATTCGGCTGAGAAAGCCGGTGCTTAGCGAGCCATATGCACTTCGACGTCATCGAGCTCAGGGATTTCTATAACAAGCCGGTCGGCCTAATGGTTCGAAGGCTTCTGGCCCATCGTATTCGGGCCCGTTGGCGGCGGCTGCAGGGAGAGACGCTGATCGGGCTCGGCTTTGCAACACCCTATCTCGGCACCTTTCGCGGTGAGGCCCTGCGCATCGGCGCTTTCATGCCGATTGGTCAGGGAGCGCTGGTCTGGCCCGATGTCGGTCCGAAGATGAGCGTCCTCGTGGAGGACGAACGGCTTCCCCTTCCCGACAACTCCGTGGACAGGTTGCTTGTCGTCCATTGCCTTGAGAATGCTGGCCGTCCCCGGCAGCTCCTGCGAGAGATCTGGCGTGTGCTCACACCGCAGGGGCGGCTGATGCTGATCGTGCCGAACCGCCGGGGTCTTTGGGCGCGGCTCGACCGCACGCCTTTTGGCCAAGGCCGGCCCTACAGCCGCACCCAGCTCGAAACGCTCCTGACCGAGTCGATGTTCAGCTCGTTCGACTGGTCGGCCGCCCTTTTCGTGCCGCCAATCGAGTCGCCCGTACTGATGAGGTCTGCTCCGGCCTTCGAGCGCATGGGTGCGCGGCTATCTCGCGGATTTGGCGGAGTCATTATCGTGGAGGCACAGAAGGAGCTGACCGCACCCGTCGCGAAGAAAGCGCCTACGCGCGTGATCGGCCGCCTCGTCACCGCCCCTGGCACGGCGACACCGCGCGCCGAGCCCAGCAACAGCGCCCTCAGTACGCCGAACGGCGCCTCAGCAGAAACACAGCTTTCTCACCAAAAATATTCTGCATAACGAGCGGCGCGTGTGGCGAAAGCTGCCGGCCTGACGAGTTGAAAGCGGCCGAACGCACAACCTCCGCATCCACCTTTTCACACAAGTCCGCGAAATCCCGAATTGTGCACAGGTGTGCGTTCGGCGACTCGTACCAAGGCTCCGGAAGGTTTTCCGTCTGCGGCATGCGGCCGTGAAAAAGGAGCTGCCACCGCACTTTCCAATGGCCGAAGTTCGGGAATGAAACGATCGCGTATCTGCCGATGCGGAGCAGATTCTCAAGAACCGCCTTCGGCCTGTGCGTCGCCTGAATTGTGAGGCTCAGAATGGCGTAGTCGAACGCGTCATCAGGGTAGTCATCCAGATCAACGTCCGCATCGCCTTGGATGACGGACAATCCCCGCGCGACGCAGGCATTCACGCGATCGCGCTCGATCTCGATGCCGCGGCCATCAACCCCCTTGGTCTGAATCAGCAGATCCAACAGCGCGCCGTCACCGCAACCGACGTCCAACACGCGCGCGTTTTCCGTCACCATCTCCGCGATGAGAAGATGGTCGACACGGGGCGTCGTCTGCAAAGGCTGTTGTGACCGAAGCATCAGTATTCCTATAGCGCAGCCCTTAAGCCTCGCGAGCGGGCGGAATGCCCCGCTTGGCCGCCGCGGAATTGATGAACCCGCGGATGGTTGCGAACAGTTCGGGCTCGTCGAGCAAGAAGGCGTCGTGGCCTTTATCGCTTTCGATTTCCACGAACGACACGTTGGCGGCGACGGCGTTCAGCGCCTGCACGATTCTCTTGGACTCTCGTGTCGGATACAGCCAGTCACTCGTAAAGGAGACGACGCAGAATCGCGTCTTCGTCCCTCTGAAGGCGTTGGCCAGCACGTGACCATGCTCCGCCGCCAGGTCGAAGTAGTCCATGGCCCGCGTGATGTAGAGGTAGCTGTTGGCATCGAAGCGATCAACGAAGCTGATGCCCTGATGCCTGAGGTAGCTCTCGACCTGGAAGTCGGCGCTAAAGGAAAAGGAACGATCCGTCCGGTCCTGCAGATTGCGGCCGAACTTGCGGTGCAGCGCCTCCTCCGAGAGATAGGTGATGTGCGCTGCCATCCGCGCCACCGCCAGGCCGCGCCGGGGTACGCGTCCGAACTCGAGGTAACGGCCGCCGCACCAGTCGGGATCAGCCATCACGGCCTGCCGGCCCACCTCGTGGAAAGCGATATTTTGAGCGGAATGCATTGCCGCCGTCGCGATCGGCACGGCCGCAAAGACGCGCTCCTTGTAGCGGGCCGCCCACTCCAGCACCTGCATGCCGCCCATCGAGCCGCCAATAACGCAGAAGAGCTGGTCGATGCCGAGCCGATCGATCAGCCGGACTTGGGCATCGACCATGTCGCCGATCGTTATAACCGGAAAGTTCAGGCCATAGGGCTTGCCGGTCGAAGGATCGATGGACGCGGGCCCAGTAGAGCCCATGCAACCGCCGATGATGTTGGGACAAATGACGAAGAAGCGGTTCGTGTCGATCGGTTTGCCAGGGCCGACCATCGTCTCCCACCACCCAGGCTTGCCGGTGACGGGGTGTCGATTTGCCACGTGCTGGTCGCCCGTCAACGCGTGGCAAACCAAGATGGCGTTCGACTTGTCGGCGTTTAGCTCGCCATACGTCTGATAAGCTTGATCGAACGGCGCCAGCGTCTGCCCACAGTCGAGCAACAGCGGCTCGTCGAAGTGCATGACCTTGCTCGACGGCTGCTGCGCCTCGAGAACTCGGCGCTCGATGGTAGGGTCGAACTCCTGTGGGTGGACCTTGTTCATGGCCGATCCCTCGATAGCTGCCCTGGGGCGAGCTTTGAACCCAGGCATAAAGAAGCACCCGCCCCCACGCCGGTACGAGTGCGGTAGCTATGATGTCGCCCGGGAAATATCAATCGTTTGTTTGCTTTCGGCGATTGCCGCGCATATCAATCTGCCGAATTCCACCACCGATATAGCAGACGCACCATGGCCAGCGGAATGCCAACCCCAAAGCGGGGTGTATTGGAGATCGATCCCTATGTGCCGGGCGAGAGCACCCTCCCAGGCAACATCAAGCCGATTAAGCTGTCCTCGAACGAGAATCCTCTCGGCCCCAGCCCGGCCGCTGTCGCGGCGTTCAAGGCAGCTGCGGACAGCCTGGAGCGATATCCCGATGGCAGCGCCTCTGGCTTGAGGCAGGCGATCGCACGCGTTCACGGCCTCAACCCCGATCGCATCGTCTGCGGTGCTGGCTCCGACGAGCTGCTGAACCTTCTGGCGCATGCCTACCTGGAGCCCGGTGACGAAGGGATCTTCACCGAGCACGGATTCCTGGTCTACCGCATCGCCATTCTCGGGTGCGGCGCAACGCCTGTCGTGGCGCCAGAAACGAATCTGCGGACGGACGTCGACAAAATCCTCGAGCGCGTCACGCCAAGAACGAAGATGGTGTTCATCGCCAATCCGAACAATCCGACTGGGACCTATATTCCCTTCGACGAGGTGCGTCGCCTGCGTCGGGAGCTGCCGGATCACGTTCTGCTCGTTCTTGACGCCGCCTATAGCGAATACGTGCGCCGCAACGATTACGAAGCTGGCATCGAGCTCGTCGCCACGACCGGCAATACGGTCATGACGCGGACATTCTCGAAAATTTATGGCTTGGCCGCATTGCGCCTCGGCTGGGCCTATTGCCCGGAGCCAGTCGCGGACGTGCTGAACCGCATTCGCGGACCGTTCAACGTGTCGTCGCCGGCCATCGCCGCAGGAATCGCGGCTTTGGAGGATCGGGCGCACGTCGAAAAATCCGTCGCGCATAATGAGACGTGGCTGCCTTGGCTGACCGCGGAGCTTGAGAAACTCGGCCTGACGGTGACGCCCAGTGTGGCCAACTTCGTGCTCGTGCACTTCCCCGAAAAGGAAGGGCGGGACGCCGAGGCAGCAAATCAATTCCTGCAGTCGCGCGGGATCATCGTGCGGCGGATGGGCGGCTACGGTTTGCCAGGAGCGCTTCGCATCACCATCGGCACTGAGGATGAGAACAAGGCCACGGTCGCCGCGCTGAGAGATTTCACCGCCGGGGCCGAACGATGACGAGTTCAGACTTCAAGCGCGTCGCCCTGATCGGTCTCGGCCTCATCGGCTCGTCGATCAGCCACGCCATGCGCCGCGCCGGGATGGCCAGCACCATCGTCGGCAACGCCAAGACGGAAGCCACACGCGCCACCGCCCTCCGGCTGGGTCTCGTCGAGCAGGTGTTCGAGGATCCGGCCGATGCAGTGAAGGGCGCCGATCTCGTCATCCTCTGCGTTCCGGTTGGCGTGTGCGGGGAAATCGCGCGCCGGATCGGACCGCATCTTTCGCCCGGCGCCATCCTCACGGACGTCGGCTCGGTGAAGGCTGCGGTGATCCGTGATGTGGCGCCGCACGTGCCGGAAGGCGTGCACTTCGTCCCTGGCCATCCGATTGCGGGCACAGAGCATTCCGGCCCGGAAGCAGGGTTTGCGGAGCTGTTCGACAACCGCTGGTGCATCCTGACGCCGACCAAAGACACCGATCCGGAAGCGGTGAAGCGCCTCCAGCGCTTTTGGGAAGAGCTCGGCAGCAACGTCGAGATCATGACGGCCGAGCATCACGACCTGGTGCTGGCCATCACAAGCCACGTGCCGCACCTCATTGCGTACAACATCGTCAACACGGCCGCTCACCTGGAGCGTGTGACCGACAGTGAGGTGATCAAGTTCTCGGCCGGCGGCTTCCGCGACTTCACGCGTATTGCTTCGTCGGATCCGACGATGTGGCGCGACGTCTTCCTCAACAACAGGGAGGCGGTGCTCGAGATGCTCGGGCGCTTCACCGAGGATCTGACGGCCTTGCAGCGGGCTATCCGGTACGGAGAAGGCGACAAGCTGTTCGAGGTCTTCTCGGCGGCGCGCGCCATCCGGCGCGGCATTATCGAGGCCGGGCAGGATATTCCGGCGCCGGACTTCGGCCGCCACCAGGCGAAAAGGATCGTTGCTGGCGAGGACGGCTCGCGATCGTGACGGACTGGTTCATGACGCGCGACTTCCCTGGCAACGACGGCCACGACCTGTGGGTGTTCGGCTACGGCTCACTGATGTGGCGGCCGGGATTCGTGTACGAGGAGGTCCGCCGCGCGACGCTCGTCGGCTACAGACGCTGTTTCTGCGTGTTCTCCACCCATCATCGGGGCTGCGAGAAACGTCCCGGGCTCGTCCTCGGACTCGATCGGGGCGGAGTCTGCCACGGGCTGGCGTTTCGCGTCTCCGCGGAACGACGAACCGCCACGCTTGCGTACCTGACGGCGCGCGAGCAGGTCAGTGGCGTCTATCGCGACACGCTGGTGCCCGTGACGCTTGACGGTGAGGACGGACGAGAGGTGCTCGCGCTCACTTACATTGTCGAGCGCAATCACCCGAGCTATGCGGGGCGGCTCGATCTCCGCCGACAAGCTGAGCTTATTCGGGGCGCTTGCGGAATCTCAGGGCCGAACCTCGACTATCTCATCAACACGCTGGCCCATTTGGAGAGCCTCGGAATCCATGAGCCCGAGTTGCAGAGAGTTCTGAACGTGATCGGCTGTCATTTCCGCCGCTTCCGGTCGGAGCAAGGGACTCCTAGCTCAGCGGCGCTGCTGAAGGTCTGCCGGCACCTGCCCATCGACGCGCCGCGGCTCAAATTGGGAGAGCGGCGGCGCTTCATCCACCGGCGGCAGATTTCTGCCTGGGCATCGCGCAGCCGTTCAACATAGGGCAGCTCGGGCCTGAAGCGCCTCAGTGCCGCATAAATGATTTCCGCTCGACGCTGAGCTCCGGAAAATGGGCAGCGCGCAGGTCGAGTTCGATCCGCCGGCGCTCGCGCTCGCTCTTGGCCAGAAAATGCACGTGGACCTCATTGGCGCCGAGCTGTGCGCCGCGATGACGGATCTCTGCAAGATTAAGGGACTCTGCGTCGTGCCTCGTACGGCCGACGCGGAGAACCGTACGCCGGTCATGCTGGTCGCGGCGCACGAGGAGGTAAACCGCTTTGGGAAGCTCCGGGCATCCAATCAAACTGAAGACGGAGTGCACATAGCGCTGCCCGGAAGCACCGGTCCAGAACTGGAACTGCTGGACGGACGGCTCCTGTAGAGCTTCTTCCTCCGGCGAAATGGCCGCCTTGGCCGCGGCAACTCGCGACAACTCGACGATACGCGCACTCATCTCCAGTACAATCCTTGCGGCACCTACCCTACACCGCCCTTATCGCCGGAATGTAGTGAACGTGAGGTGTATTTTCAGCAGAAGTTGGGCTGTCTCGCAGACATTTGACGGCGCAGAGAAGGTTAATTTTGGTCTCGAAGGAAATTCGCGGCTGCTACTTTTCCACTAGACGGCTGAAGGATCGTCAGGTTCCCTCGCGCCAACCTTATCAGTTAACCGAACATCCGACGATCCACATGCGCCCAATCTGCTTCGATTAGGGCCCAGAGACGGAGATCGTTGAGCTAGGACCGTGCCCTGCTTCAACGCAAATCAGCTGCAGCGAGAATAGCCGCAGTCGCGACAGACCCAACACGCCTCCTCGCGCACGAATGCTGGCGAGTTGCATCGCGGACAAGTGCGCATCCGCTGCGGTGTTCCCGATATACCTGCGCTTACGTTGCTCGGCGCGGATGCCACCTCGGCCCCGGCCTGCTTCAGCTCCAGCAACGGCCGCTGGCTATCCTCCTTCTGCAAGAAGCCAGTGCGGATCATGTGCATCTCGATAATGCCCCCGATTGCGGCGAGGAGACTCGGCACATAGCGGCCGCCCATCCACTGCCCGCCCTGCGGATCGAACACGGCCTTCAACTCATCGACGACGAAGCTGACATCGCCCCCCCGCCGGAACACCGCGCTGATCATGCGCGTCAACGCCACGGTCCAGGCGTAGTGCTCCAGGTTGCGGGTGTTGATGAAGATCTCGAACGGTCTACGCCGCCCGTCCTGCTCGATGTCGTTGATCGTGATGTAGAGGGCGTGGTCGCTCGCCGGCCATTTCAGTTTGTAGGTGAAACCCGCAAGGACCGGCTCGCGCTCCAGCGGCTTGGACATATAGACGACGCTGTCCTCGGTGCTGCGCGGGGCAATCTGGCGCCGCTGCGCTGCAGCCACGTCGGTCGTCTTGAGCTTGGCTTTAGCGGCCTCCGTTTCCCGGTCCTCCGCACGCGGCTGCTCTGCCATGGTTCGGCTCGACAATACGGCGCCGGTGATCGGATTTGGACGGAAGGTCGTGCAGCCCTTCAGCCCCAGGTCATACGCATCGAGATAGATGTTCTGGAAGGCCTCGAACGAGATCTCCGCCGGGCAATTGATCGTCTTGGAAATCGAGCTGTCGACGTGGCGCTGAAGCGCGGCCTGCATCTCCAGATGTGCCGACGGCGGCAACTCGGCCGTCGTGACGAAGCTGTCCGGCAGAGGAACGTTGTCGCCGAACCGGGACCGGAACAGCGCATAGGCATAATCCTCGACCAACATCTCGCGGTGGCTGCCATCGGGCTCGAGGACCCGGCGCTTGTAACGGAAATCGAAAACAGGCTCGACCCCGCTCGAGACATTGCCCGCCAGAAGGGAGATGGTTCCCGTTGGGGCGATGGATGTAAGGCACCCATTGCGCAAGCCATGGGCAGCAATGGCCTGCCGGACCTCCGGCGCGAGGCTGGCAACTCTGGGACGTGCGAGGAGCTTCTCGGCATCGTAGAGCGGGAACGCGCCCTTTTCGGCAGCAAGCTCCGCGCTTGCCAGGTAGGCTGCGCGCTGAATGTGGGCCATCCACGTCTCGGCCAGCGAGAGAGCCCGCGGCGAACCATAACGCGCGCCAGCAAAGATCAGCGCATCGGCCAGCCCCGTGACGCCAAGCCCGATACGCCGCTTGGCAAGCGCCTCTTTGCGCTGCGCTTCGAGCGGATAATTGGAAACGTCAATGACAGCGTCGAGCAGCCGAACCGCGAGGCGCACCCGCTCCTCGAGCTTGGCCAAGTTCACATCCGCCCCAACCTCGAAAGGCCGGTCGACGAGCCGCGCCAAGTTGATCGAGCCGAGAAGGCATGCGCCGTACGGAGGCAGCGGCTGCTCACCGCACGGATTTGTCGCGTAGATCTGCTCGCAATAAGCGAGGTTGTTCTCGTCGTTGATGCGATCGATGAAGATCACACCCGGCTCGGCGTACTCATAAGTGGCGCGCATGATGCGCTCCCACAGATCGCGCGCCCTGACCGTGCGATACACGCGCCCGCCGAACACGAGGTCCCACGGCCGATCCTCACGGACAGCCTGGATGAAGGCATCCGTCACAAGCACCGAGAGGTTGAAGTTGCGCAGCCGCGTCGGATCGGCCTTGACGGCGACGAACTCCTCGATGTCCGGATGGTCGCACCTCAAGGTCGCCATCATGGCGCCGCGCCGGGCCCCGGCCGACATGATGGTCCGGCACATGGCATCCCAGACGTCCATGAAGCTGACGGGCCCGGAGGCATCAGCGCCGATGCTTTTCACCAGCGCTCCCTTGGGGCGGAGGGTCGAGAAGTCGTGCCCAATGCCGCCACCCTGCTGCATCGTCAGCGCTGCTTCCTTGACGTTTTCGAAGATGGACCTCAGGTCATCCTCGATCCGGCCCATGACGAAGCAGTTGAACAGGGTGACCTGCCGACCGCTCCCAGCACCAGCGATGATCCGCCCAGCCGGCAGGAACTCGAGGCTCGATAGTGCCTCGAAGTAGCGCTCCGTCCACCGCTCCCGCGCTTTCCTACCGCCTTTCTCCACCGATGCGGCAGTTCGGGCTACCCGGAGCCAGGTATCTTCGAGTGTTTTATCCAGCGGCTCCCCGTCGGCTGCCTTGAGCCGATACTTCTGCTGCCAGACGTGCTCTGAAATGGGGCTGATGCTGAACGGGTCGGGATGCATGACGAACTCCGTTTGGACCCCACAAAGCTAGCCGCCCCCTCGGTATGCGTCAACATTTTGTTCTATGAAAGTTCTTGTTTTGTGTTCATCAACCTGAGCGCAATCGGCGATGGCTGGGACGCCATGGCGGCTTCCGCGTTGAGCCGTGCACAGGCACTTTCGATCCTGTTCACCACCTCCGCCTTGAACTCGGCCCGCGGCAAGCCCGGTGGAATCGGCTCCAAGATCTCCACGACGATCGTTCCAGGATAACGCTCGAGCCGCCGACGCGGCCAAAATAAGCCCGAGTTGAGGGCCAACGGCACGCAGGGGATGTTGAGGCCCTCGTAAAGCAGCGTAAGACCGGGCTTGTAGTCAGGCGGTGCCCCCGGCGGCCTCGCCTGGCGTCCGGAAAAA
>QGVC01000086.1 GCA_003242645.1 Pseudomonadota bacterium | reverse complement strand
GGGCTGCTCTGACGCGACCGAGTCATCTGTGGCCCCGTCCCACCTGTTCCATCATGCCTTACTTCACGTGCCCATCCCGCTGAGGGGAGGGGCGATGAGACCTATTCCAACAGGCTGATCAATGCATCCCGCCTACTCAGTGATCTTCTTCACGACGGCTTCAGGGGCCGGCTACGGTCTTCTCATCTGGTTGGGACTTCTCGGTCCGCTCGGGTGGGTGCCGCAGACGTCTGCCTTCGGCTTGGTCGGGCTAGGGCTGGCACTCCTGCTCATCACCGGCGGCTTGCTGTCGTCGACGGCGCACCTTGGCCGTCCGGAGCGAGCTTGGCGAGCGCTGTCTCAGTGGCGGACCTCCTGGCTATCCCGCGAAGGCGTCGCGGCCATTGCAACCTATGTTCCGGCAGGACTGTTCGGGATTGGTTGGGTTTTCCTGGAGCGAACGGATGGTTTTTTCGCCCTGATGGGTGTGCTGGCCGCGGCTCTGGCCGTGGCGACGCTCATCTGCACGGGGATGATCTACGCGTCACTTCCCACGATCCGCGCATGGCACCAGCCGTTCGTGGTACCCGTTTACATCGCGCTCGCCCTAGCAACGGGAGCCATTCTTCTCAATTTTCTCCTTCTGCTTTTCGGCATCGCGACGGACTGGGCGCCTTTGCTTGCGATTCTGGCGATCGCAGCAGCCTGGATACTGAAGACTGCGTCGTGGTCCCGGGTCGATAATGCGGAGCGTTCGTACACGATAGAGCAGGCGACGGGCCTTGGCCGGTTCGGCAAGGTCCGCGTGCTCGAGCAGCCGCATACGCAGCCCAACTACGTCATGCGGGAGATGGGCTACCAAATCGGCCGCAAGCATGCGAAGAAGCTGCGCCGCATTGCGGTAATTCTGACCTTCCTTGTCCCGGGGCTACTGTCCCTTCTGATGCTCATGACCGGCGCGCAGCTCGGGCTGTTATTGGCCCTCGTTGCGGTCGTATCGGCAGGCATTGGCGTGCTGGTCGAGCGTTGGCTGTTCTTCGCCGAGGCCGAGCACGTGGTGATGCTTTATTACGGGAAGGAGGCGGCCTGAGACCGCGCGCGTCAGCGACGAAAACCGGTCTCAGGCCCATCATGGTGGGTCAAGCCGTCCGCAGCGAATTCCGGTACGCAGTCGATCAGTTCGGCAGCACGAAGGTGGCCTGATACCGCCCTTCCCCGATTTCCGCGAACAGCTCCTGCACCTTCGGATTCCGCAATGGAATGCCGCTCTCGTCCAGCATCAGGTTCTGCTCGGAGACGTAGGCGACGTATTCGGTCTCGGCGTTTTCCGCCAGCAAGTGATAGTAGGGCTGGTCCTTGCTCGGGCGGATCTCCTCCGGAATCGACAGCCACCACTCCTCGGTGTTGTTGAAGACGGGGTCTACGTCGAAGATGACGCCGCGAAACGGAAAGAAGCGATGGCGAACCACTTGGCCGATCGCGTATTTGGCCACGCGAACTTTGCTCATGACAGGTTGGGTACCAGAGCTCCCCGGACTGGCACCTTTTTGGGTGTGCACCGGTGCCAGCCCCCCCAATTTGTGCACCCAGTTGCGATGAGAATAGCTGATTAGCGCTCCCCTGTTGTTGCAGCAAGCGCACAACTTGTCTCAAATCGCATAAGCTGCTGCCAGGTCGGGGTCTTTCTCTTTCACCAGCCGGGCGAGGTCGACGATAACCTTCGCCTGTTTCCAGGTCGCGTCATCTTGCATCTTGCCGTCGATCATGACTGCGCCGGTGCCGTCCGGCATCGCGTCTAGAATGCGCTTTGCGAAGGCCACCTCGTTCGGATCGGGGCTGAAGACACGCTTGGCGATCGGAATTTGCCTTGGATGCAAGGTCCACGCACCGACGCAGCCCATCAGGAAGGCGTTGCGGAACTGACTTTCGCATGCGGCGTCATCGGAGAAGTCGCCGAAGGGGCCGTAGAACGGCTTGATGCCGTTGCGCACGCAGGCATCAACCATCCGCGCGATCGTGTAATGCCAGAGGTCCTGCTGATAGAACGCACGCGGTCCTCCGTCCGGAGTGGGATCGGCGAGAACGCCGTAACCGGGATGACCACCGCCAACTCTGGTCGTCTTCATGCCCCGCGATGCGGCAAGGTCCGCCGGCCCGAGACTCATGCCATGCATGCGCGGGCTTGCGGCCGCGATCTCCTCGACGTTCGAGACACCTTCCGCCGTTTCCAAAAGGGCGTGGATGAGGATCGGCTTCTCGATGCGATGCTTGGCTTCGAGCTGCGCGAGGAGCTGGTCAAGGTAATGAATGTCCCAAGGGCCTTCCACCTTGGGAAGCATGATCACATCGAGCTTGGAGCCGACGGCCGGCACAATTTCCAAAAGATCGTCGAGCACCCACGGCGAGTTGAGAGCATTGATGCGTACCCACAGGCCCGTCTTGCCGAAGTCGTGCTGCTGCGCCAACTCGATGAAGCCGCGGCGCGCCGCCTCTTTCTCGTCGGCTGGTATCGCATCCTCCAAGTTGCCGACGAGCACGTCTACGGTGGCAATCGTCTCCGGCAAACGGGCGCGGATCTTTGGGTTGTGCGGGGGGATGAAATGGAGCAACCGCTCCAGCCTGACGGGAAGCTGGCGCAGCGGTTGCGGTGCGCCGATGGCGAGCGGTGCATAGAACTTGGCTGGGGTACGCGTAGCTGGCATTGAACTCCTCGATTCGAGATTTCTTTTTGTGAACGCGGGACGACTAGCATCAGTCTCGCAACCGGCCAATCAGCTCCAGCGCCTGTTCGACCACATCCACTGCTCCGGCGCTTCTCGGACCCACAGCTCGAACTGGGCTTGCATTTCGGTCATGATGGCCCTGATGTCGTCGGCCGGGTTGGAAGTGCGCGGCACCTTCAACTCCTTGATTTGAATGCGGAAGCGGCTCTCCTTGCCGATGCGGAGGCAGCGCGCAAGCCAGATGCGCGCGCCCACCCGTCGAGCGATCATTGCGGCGATTGCCTGTGTTCTCGCCGGCTTGCCGAAGAACGGCACTGGGATGCCCGTCCGGTCGTGAAGATCACAAACGAGACCTAGGCGCCCGCCACGGCGTACATAATCGGTGATGATCCTTGCCGTCCGCTGGCTCTCGTCGTGGTCGCCCTCAACTCTGCCTCTTCCGAACAGCCCGCCGGGGTAGAGGTCCTTCCGTTGTGCCCGCAAATACCGGTCGACGTATGGGTTGTTGACGGAGCGGTAGACGGCGGCCGGGTTGGCGCCCGCAACGACCAGCGGCCAGATGGCAAGCTCCCAGTTGCCCATGTGCAGCGAGACGCCGATCGCCGGTCCGAGCTTGTCCTTGTAGCGGCTGAACAGCGCGAGATTTTCGATCTCGATGCGGGAGGGATCGCGGATCACGCGGTCGATCTGCATTGTTTCAGCCATGACCCGCCCGAGGTTCTCCCAGTGGGCGAGGGCGATCTCCAGGCGCTCCGCCTCGCTCTTCTCCGGAAAGGCGATGGCGAGATTTGCCAGAGCCCGCTCGTGCCGGACGCGCGATATGACAGGCGCCAACCAGCGCCACGCCTTCGCAGACACGGCAACGGCAACGCTCAGCGGCATGGCGCGGACCAGTCCGGCGACAAGACGGAGCAACAGGTACTCGGCACGGAACTGGAGGTCACGCAACGCCGGCGGCAGCCGGAATCTGGATCGCCTCTTCTTGTAGACCTTCGGCACCAGTCGTGAGCCTTTCGTTGTGGACGCAGGTTGATGCCAACTGAGAGAGCACCACGCAAGGGTCAGCAGGCCGTTATCCTGGTGCCAATGGCGCCGGAATTTTGATGGGTGGGGTTCAAGCGGCTGATGAGTTCCTTTCTCGTTTGTAGATGACGGGCCACCCCCGCGAGGGAATAACTGTGATTCGCATTTCCGACACGCTCAGCATCCCCGAGACGGAGATCGAGGAGCGCTTCATTCGCGCTTCGGGGCCGGGCGGGCAAAACGTCAACAAGGTCTCGACCGCTGTGGAGCTGCGCTTCAACGTGGCAGCGAGCGAAAGCCTGCCGCCTGCCGTGCGCGTTCGCCTGCGGCGCCTTGCCGGCCGGCGGATGACCAAGGACGGCGTTCTCGTCCTTCGCGCCGAACGTCACCGCACGCAGGAGCTCAACCGGGCAGAGGTTCGTCGCCGACTGGCAGAGCTGATCCGACGGGCTTCCGTTGAGCCGAAGCGGCGCATTCCCACGCGACCAAGCCAGGCAGCCAAGGAACGCCGGCTCGAACTCAAGGCCCGTCGCAGCGAAATCAAACGGCTGCGGAGCATGAAGCCTGAGCTCGAATAGCTCGAAGAGTGTGTGAGCGCGTTTCTCCACCCAGAAGGGCATATCCGACGTCAGGCTATGAGCAACGAAACCATCTCGACCACCTGTGCCGTCGCTGGCGGTGGCCCGGCAGGTTTGATGCTCGGTTTTCTCCTCGCCCGAGCGGGCGTTCCGGTGGTGGTTCTCGAGAAACACGCGGATTTCCTCCGCGACTTCCGCGGCGACACCATCCACCCCTCGACGCTGGAGCTGATGGCTGAACTCGGCCTCGACGAGGCTGTGCTCCGGCTGCCGCACCAGAAGGTGCCGCGCATTGGTGGGACGTTCGGTGGCGAGACGCTCCTGTTCGCCGAGTTTTCGCGCCTTCCGGTCCGGCATCCCTTCATCGCCATGATGCCGCAATGGGACTTCCTCAACTTCCTGGCGGAGCGGGGGCGCCGCTATCCCAACTTCTCCCTGTTTATGGAGGCGAACGTCGAAGACCTGCTGCACGCAAACGGGCGCGTAGCGGGCCTGATGGCACGCACGTCGACTGGACAGCTGGAGGTGAGGGCCGATCTTGTCGTCGCCGCGGACGGGCGTCACTCGGTGCTTCGCGATCGGGCCGGTCTAGTGCCCGACGACCTCGGCGCTCCCATGGACGTCCTGTGGTTTCGCCTCTCGCGCGCGCCGGGAGATTCTTCGGAAAGCATTGGTCACTTCGAGCCCGGCCGCCTCGTGGTCCAGATCAACCGGGGCAACTACTGGCAATGCGCCATGGTCATTCCGAAGGGAGCTGCGCACGCTGTGCGGGAACGCGGCCTCGATACCTTTCGGGCCCAGGTGACGGACGTTCTGCCGTGGGCAAGGCAACGCATCAGCGAGGACCTCAAGACCTGGGACGATGTGAAATTGCTCAGCGTCCGCGTCGACAGGTTATGGCAGTGGTACAAGCCGGGATTGCTGTTCATCGGTGATGCTGCTCACGCCATGTCGCCGATCGGCGGGGTGGGCATCAACCTCGCCATTCAAGATGCCGTCGCGGCGGCCAACATCCTCTGGCAGCCATTGAGGGATAAGCAACTCGAAACCCGCCATCTCTTGGCCGTGCAGCGCCGCCGCGAATGGCCGGCCAGGGTGACACAGTGGCTGCAGATCGCGATCCAGAACCGCGTGATCCGGCCGACCTTGGCGGCTGAACGGCCATTACGGCCGCCGCTGCTCCTGCGACTGGCGGCGAGATTTCCGGTTCTGCGCCGGCTGACGGCGCGAGTCGTCGGGATCGGCATCCGGCCGGAGCATATTGAGTCGCCAGAGCTGCCGCCGCCGAAGTGACACGTCATACGGTCACTGCGAGGAAGCACGGGATTCCGCCTCCTTGGCCTCATTCCAAAGCGCGTCCATCTCCTCAAGGCTTGACTCGGTGGGCTTCTTCCCGCGAGCCGCGAGAGCCTCCTCGATGTAGCGGAAGCGGCGCACGAACTTCTCGTTGGCGGCGCGCAGCGCCGACTCCGGATCGATCTCGAGGTGGCGGGCGACATTGGCGAGCACGAACAGCAGGTCGCCAAACTCCTCCTGAACCTTCGTCTTCTTGTCCGCAGCGATGGCTGACTCAAGCTCCCCCAACTCTTCCTTCAGCTTGGCCATAACGGGTTCAAGAGACGGCCAGTCGAAGCCGACGGCGGCCGCCTTATGCTGCAGCTTGACGGCACGTGTCAGAGCGGGGAGGGCGACGGGCACTTCGGCAAGGATGCTTGCTCGGCCTGGCTCATCTTTGCCCGATTCTGATCCCGCCTTCTCGGCTCTCTCGGCAGCCTTGGCACGCTCCCAAAAGCCTTTTGCGACTCCTGCAGAGCGGGCCGCCTCGTCGCCGAAGACGTGAGGGTGCCGGCGGATCATCTTGGCCGTGATGCCCTGGACGACGTCGCCGAAGTCAAAGGCGCGTTGCTCCTCGGCCATCTGAGCGTGGTAGACGACCTGAAGCAGCAGATCGCCAAGCTCCTCCCGCAGGTCAGCCATGTCGCCCCGGGCGATGGCGTCGGCCACCTCATAGGCTTCCTCGAGTGTGTAGGGGGCGATCGTCTCAAACGTCTGCTCCAGGTCCCAAGGACAGCCCGTTTTCGGCGTCCGCAACCGTCGCATGATTTCGAGCAGGACGGCAATGTCGCGGGAAGGGGACAAGGTGGACATGGCGGCTCCCGGTCAGCTCAGCGCCGCCACGACTAGCACAACTCGGTCCCGATGCCCTCGTGCTTTTGGCCTCAGAGCAACAGAAACCCCCGGCCTGTGAGGGACCGGGGGCGAATTGCTAAGCTAGAGACAGCCTAGCCACCTATCCGTGTGGTCGAACGGCAGAACGTATTGCCGAGCTTGATCTGACCCTGCTGCAGTGAAAGGTCGTGAGTGCATTCCGCCCACGTTTGGAACTGGATCCCTTGCTGCTCGGGCGCGCCACCGCGGCCGGGACCTGTGCCCATTCCCATGCCGCCTTGCGGTTGGTCACTCTGCATGCGGCCCCAGCGCTGCTCCTGCAACCTTTGCCCGAGTTGCCCCATCTGCTGACCCTGGCCCCGCTGCTGGCGCAGCTCGCCCATGCGCTCGCGCGCCTGGGCGACCCGCTGTGCCACTGGCCCGATCAGCATCCCTCGCTCCTGAATGGAGGTTTCGACTCGGGCCGTGTCCTGACTGGGAGATATGTCGATGTCTTCGACGTCGATCGAGATGGTGTAGTCGCTAACGAGCTTCCGGCCCTGCAGCGCAGTAGCAGCATAGCCGAGAGCGTCTGTCACCATCTCGTCCGTTGCCTCAGAGACAGTCGTGGCGATGTGCCGATCGCGTAGGTAGAGCTGTGAGATAGAGGTGAATTGGGCGTCAGGCGCCAGGTACTGGCCGAGATATTGGCGTAGAGCCTCCGGATCCTGAGTTCGCGCGGTCTGCTGCAAGACGCTCTCAGCCTGTTGGAAGAAGTTATGAATGCTCTGCTCGGTCAGTTGCTGATCTCCTTGCACTTGCCCGGGAAGTTGCTGCTGCCCAGGCTGCTGGCGCATCATCTGTTGGGTGCCAAACTGCTGCGTCTGCTGTGCCTGTACGGCCGTCGCAAGTCCGAGACCGGTACCGAGGCAGAAGACCGCGAGGTGGACGATTTTCACGGCGCTCTCCTATGGCTGATTTATGTTGGCGCCACAACGTCGCGTCCGTGGGCGGGTTCCTTGAAGAGAGTGCCGATCGCGAAAAAAGTTGCGGACGCTTATTCGATCGCCCGCCAGCGTAACGAGCGCCGCGTCTTGATTCGCATAATCTATATTATGGAAAATTTATCCATGAGGAAGCTGTGAGATCAGGTCGTTACCTGATCCGGCGAAATCGCAGGAAGCCTGATCTCCGCTACTTATCTGCCTTCTCGTACCGGTCCGAGATGAGCCGGTCGAGCAGCCGGACGCCCCAGCCCGATCCCCAGCTCTGGTTGATATCCGTCTTCGGCGAATCCATAGCGACACCGGCCACGTCGATGTGCGCCCACGGCGTATCGCGCACGAACCGCTGCAGGAACTGCGCCGCCGTGATCGATCCGGCGTTGCGGCCGCCGATGTTCTTCATATCCGCATTGCGGGAGTCGATGAGCTTGTCATAGGCCCGCGACAGGGGCATGCGCCAGAGAAGCTCGCCTGTAGCTGTGCCCGCTTCGATCAACTCCTGAGCTAAACGATCGTCGTTCGAGAAGAGCCCCGCGTGCTCTTTTCCAAGAGCGATCAGTATGGCGCCGGTTAGCGTGGCGAGATCGATGACGAAGCGGGGCTTGAAGCGCTCCTGCGCATACCAGAGGACGTCTGCCAGCACGAGACGCCCTTCGGCATCGGTGTTCAGCACCTCGATCGTCTGACCGGACATGGAGGTGATGATGTCCCCTGGCCGCTGCGCTGTCCCTGAAGGCATGTTCTCCGTCAGTCCGATCACCCCGACGGCGTTGACGTTGGCTTGGCGCTCCGCGAGCGCTTTCATGAGGCCTACGACGCACGCCGCGCCGCCCATGTCGCCCTTCATGTCCTCCATGCCTTGGGCAGGCTTCATGGACAGACCGCCGGTGTCGAAGCACACGCCTTTGCCGACGAAGCACAGCGGCTTGCTCCGGCGCGACTTGGCGCCGTTCCACTGCATGACTGCGACGCGCGGAGGCCGGGCGCTGCCCTGGGAGACAGCGAGAAGCGCGTTCATTTTCAGCTCTTTGAGCGCATCGACGTCGAGGATCTCGACCTCGACACCAAGGCTGGACAGCTCCTGCACCCGCTCGGCGAACTCGACCGGCCCCAGAACGTTCGCGGGCTCGTTGACGAGATCGCGCGCAAGAAAGATGCCGCTGGCGACAGCCTTGCGACGGGCAAAGGCAGTTGCCGCCGCGTCAGGGTCCTGGGTGTGGACGATGAGGCGCGTTAACCCGTCGGGCTTGCGCTCCCCGTTTTCATCCTCCCTCTGACGGGTGATGTACTTCTGGAAGCGATAGCTCCTCAGAACTGCACCGAAAGCCAAATCGGCTGCGATGTCGGCCGCTGATCGGCCCTTTACATCGGGAACTTCCGCGAGGAGGCTCGCAACCTCCGCCTTCCGAGCCGTGATCTGAGCATAGGTGTAGCCGCCAAGATTGACCCAGTCCGTCTCTTTCGCCTGATCCGGTTGTCCTGCGCCGATGACTACGAGGCGGCGGATATCGAGGCCCGCTGGGGCCAGCAGCTCGAAGGACGTCTTCGCCTTGCCGGTGAACTCGACCGCCTCTGCAGCTCCCAGGATGGCACCATTCGCCTTTCCGTTGAGAGCGCGGGTCTGCGGACCCAGTGACAACTTTTCGGCGCATAGCACGGCGGCCACGGGTTGCAGAGGCGCCTTCAAGGGCGCGAATTCGATAACAAGAGGCTCCGACATGATTCGTCCCGGACTGGTCTTGAGCTGCGGCACTCGACGGCCCCGAGTTGCAGGTTTGGCCAACCGACCTTTCGAGGATTGGTGGCGGGATCGCGTCGCAGTGTAGTCCGGGCGAACTTAGTCGCCCCTGCGAGAAGTGCAAGCGAGGTCACGAGGCCACAGGCTTGATTTGACAAGAACCGGCGCCGGCGTGGAGTCGAATTTCCGCCATTGTGCTATGAGACCGCGGGCGAACGGGCGGAGCACGGAGCAGCGATACGGTGGGGGCAGAAGCTTTCGAGAAGTCCGAGCGGCTTGGGGAGGCTGGTTGGCCATGAACACCTTCAGCCGCTATCTGTTCCGGCAGGTCGCGGGGGCGCTACTGCTGATCCTGTTGTCCCTCGCCGGTGTCGTCTGGATCGCGCTGGCCCTGCGAGAGCTCGAGCTCGTCACAACCGAAGGGCAGAACGCCTGGGTGTTCGTCATCATGACGACCCTAGCTCTGCCTAACCTGCTCGGGCTGATCGCGCCCATCGCTATGCTGATCGCCACGATCCACACGCTCAATCGAATGAGCGGCGACAGCGAGTTGATCGTGCTGACGGCATCCGGGGCGAGCATCTGGACCTTGGCGCGCCCTCTGCTCCTTCTCGCACTGCTGGTTGCGATAGGTGTCGCGTTCGTCAACCACATCGGCATGCCGTGGAGCCTCCAAATGCTCCGCGCCTATGCCATCGAGGTGCATACGGACCTCATCTCCAAAGTGTTGCAGCCGGGGCAATTCTCGAGCCCGGAGCGCAACCTCACGATCCACATCCGGGACCGGACCTACAACGGCGAGCTGCGCGGCATCCTGCTCCAGGACGCGCGGAACGCGGAACAGACCATGGCCTATCTCGCCGATCGTGGCGTGCTGTCGAAGCAGGACGAGTCGACCTTCCTCGTTATGTTCGATGGCCACATCGTCCGGAAGACCGCCGACGGCGATGCCCCGCAAATCATCACTTTCGAGAGCTATGCCATCGATCTCAATCGCTTCGAGCCGAAGAGCGAGGGAGCGGTGCTGAAGCCCCGCGAGCGCTATTTCAGCGACCTCGCCTGGCCTGATCCAGATGACCCCTATGCTCGCCACCGGCCGGGCCATCTTCGCGCCGAGTTGCATGAGCGGCTTTCCAGCCCGCTCTATCCGTTCGCCTTCGTGATGATCGCCCTGGCGTTCGTCGGCCAGGCTCGCTCGACGCGGCAGGGCAGGATGGAAGGCCTTATCATGGCTTTTGTTGTGGCGGCGATGATCCGTCTGGGTGGCCTGGCGGTCAATAACCTGGTTGCGATCCGTGCCTCGACGGTCCCCCTGCTCTACCTGCTGCCGCTCGGCGGGATCGTCCTCTCCTATGTCGTGATCCGGATGAATGCGCAGCCGCGCGGAGGGGCGACGGTTTCGGATCGGCTTGCCCAAGTTGTATCCGCCCTGCGCGCAATGTGCGCCCCCTGGGCTCCGGCGCGTTCGGTCGTTCGAGCTGCCCGTCGGCAGGGGGCGAGGTGATCCAGCATGCGCGCGTTGACGCTCAAGCTCTACATCGCGCGGCACTTCGTGATCGGCATTCTGGGCACGTTTCTCGTCTGCGCCCTGCTCATCTTCATGATCGACTTCATCGAGGTGCTGCGCCAGTCGGGAAAGCGCGGAAGCGTGCCGGCGGCGACTCTCGTCTGGCTGACGCTCTTGCGGCTACCGGCCTACACTGAGATCCTGCTTGCCTTCTCCGTGCTCGTCGGCAGCATCGCGAGCCTCCTCCATTTGAGCCGCCGCAGCGAGCTCGCAGTCATTCGCGCGGCCGGCATGTCCGTTTGGCAGTTCCTCAGCCCAGGGATTGTCGTCGCCTTCATCCTCGGCGTGCTGACGGTAGCTTTCTACAACCCTCTTGCGGCCAAGGCTCGCGCCGAAGCAGAGGAGCTGTTCGCGGAGGTGTTTGGAAAGGAATCGAATTTTCTGAAAACCAGGGCCGGCTCATGGCTCCGCCAGGACGGCGCCGACGGCTCGTCGGTGATGAACGCAGGCGGCGTCGCTGATGGCGGCCTGCGGCTCTTCACAGTCACCGTGTTCCAGTATGACCGGGAGGGCCGCTTCGTCGAGCGCATCGAGGCGAAAAGGGCGACTTTGCATGAAGGCTATTGGGAGCTGGAGGACGTTCAGGTCGCCGGCGTTGGCCGCGAGCCTCAGCGCTATGACCGCTACCTGATCAGCACCTATCTGACCCCGGAGCGAGTTCGAGACGCTCTCGGCAGCACCATCTCCCTCTCGTTCTGGGAGCTTCCGGGCCTCATCGAGGTCGTCGAGCGTGCCGGGTTGTCGGCAGCGCCCTACAAGATCCAGTACGAGCTCCTGCTGTCGCGGCCTCTGCTATTGATTTGCAT
>QGVC01000459.1 GCA_003242645.1 Pseudomonadota bacterium | reverse complement strand
TACCAAACCTGTCCTCGAAGGCCAGCGGTTCACGGCGCAACTCGCAAGGATCCAGCTCGAGCCATGCTGCCACCGCGTCAAGATCGGGGATCTCTGTCACGCCAGCATCGGCGACCGAGTGCCGCAGACGCATCCTGTTCTTCGGGCGGACCTGACTGAAGATCAGCTTGGCAGCCTCGAATTCTGTGCTCCCTCGAACCTCGCGCGAGTGCTCGAACACTGCCGCCCAGCGACGGTCGTCATCTTGGAACGCCTCGATATGAGTCCATGGGGCCACCAGCTGGCCTCGTGCCACCCACTCCTGCAGTCCGGCCTCCTCGCCGTCAAGGAACCGCACGTGCAGATCACCGTGCTTGCGGGGCCCTTCCACCCTAACGACCTCTACCCGGTGCACTCGTTCCCCGACGGCCTTCGGTTGGTCCCTGAACGCCCAGACCTCGCCAACGTCCATAACACCATTGACGCATCCCGCTACAGAGTATGTCTTGAACATCGCCAAACTCATCCTTGGAAAGGTGAACGAGCCACATCTGCCCCACATCATTAAGTCCAAAACGTGTACATATAAGAGGAAATATCCCTAAAGGTCCCAACAACACACAAAAACACCCTATAGGGGACGAGGGGAGACACGCGGATCCTAGTGTTTGCCACAGCATCCCTGATCACGATGGGCGTGTCGACAGCAGTTCGCGGACCCAAACGGCGACTTGAGCTGGAGTCAGGCAACGCGAGGTACGGTGATAGCGCTGATCGGTCTGCACATGATCGCCTATGAGGCCTTCCCAGCGTGTCATGCAAAGCGTGAGCATTCGACTGCATGGGCGTTCTACGATGGTGCCTCTGAGGCTCGAGTGCTATCGCCCGAGATTAAGGCGATCGCACATCCTCTCCCGCTCTCCCTGCGATCGGAGCTTTCAGCGCGTGTTGCTTACTAGCTTCTCCATCAAAGGATTCCGCTCCCTGCTGCGGCTAGACGGTATTCCCGTCAGCAAGCCGACGATCCTGGCAGGCCCCAACGACAGCGGAAAGAGTGCCATCCTCGCGGCCCTGAGCTACCTGGTTGGTCGATACCACCCAGAAGATGACGATCGTACCTACTTGTCGTCATCTGACTCGCTATCGCGATGCGAAGCGATCGAGGTCGAAGGCGTGTTCACGCTCGATGAGTGGGAGCAGGAGAAATTCGGTCTCGGAGCCACCATTCGACTGCGGCGCTCGGCAGGCGCAGACCTCGTCTCTCGTCTGGAATGTTGGCTGCCGGTTCCGTACGACAAGCGTCTGCGCGATCTGTCTTCGTACAAGGCGTCTGAACTCAAAGCACTGGCCAAAGAGCTCGGCCTGTCCCCATCCGGCACCAAGAAGGCGGAAGTCGAGCAGGCCCTACGCGAGTACGCGGCCCTCCACTCCGGCCCTGAAGGATGGGTGCAGGCTCCTCCAGGCCTGGAATCCCGCATGCCCACCGTGCTGCCGTTCGATGGACGATCTTCTGAGCCCAACGAGGCGGTGCGCTCGGTACTGCAGAGCTGCTTTCAGACTCACCTGTCCGACGAAACTCTGCAGGGGCAGCTGTCCGAGATTCAGACCCAGGTCAAAGAACGCCTGCAGGCGGACGCCAAATCGTTGTGCGACCACATCCTGAGCCGGTGCCCCGACCTCAAGGAGGTCTTTGTCGAGCCTGAGATCTCCTTCTCTCAAGGATTGAAAGCCGCTCCACTGCGTATTGCCCGCTCTTCAGGGGAACATGTGGGTCTGGAGCGCTCGGGACAGGGAAGCGCCCAGCGGATCTCTCTGGCGATCTGGGAGTGGACAAGCGAGTTTCTCCGGGCCGAACAGGACCTCGCCGCCGAGCCCGCGGACGTGGCGGATGAGCCTACCCCCTCACGTCCTCAAGTGATCATTGTCTACGACGAGCCCGACACACACCTGGACTACAGCCACCAGCGCAAAATCATGAACTTGATCAGAGAACAGAGCGCACTCACTCACGTCAGCGTCATGGTGGCCACGCACTCCATGAACCTGATCGATGGCGTCAACATCGCCGACGTGGTCAATCTCAAGCTAGATGACAGTGGTCGAACTGTCATGGAACGGCTCGGCGCCGACGACCACGATGCCATCGACCGGCATCTACAGCACCTAGCGGCGTCTCTGGGATTGAGAAACTCTGTATTGCTGAACGAGCGCGTCTTCCTTGCCGTCGAAGGTCCATCAGAGCAGCAGGCCATCCCGCTCTTGTTCCGTCTGTCGGAGGGACTTCCACTACAGGCGGCCGGCATCGCCTTATGGGCGTGCAATAACAACGAGGGTGCCCTACACCTGGCCAGTTATCTGGTCGAGCATCAGCGATCGGTCATGCTCATGATTGACGCTGACAGCAAGAACCGGGCGATTTTCAAGCCGGACCGACTCCAGAGGCGCTTTGGGCAGGCTTACGGCGACATCGTTAAATTCATCGGTGAGCCTCAGACTCTGAACGAGTTTGAAGAACTCTTCGACGATGAGGTGTGGGCCGAGGCCGCCAACACCATCTGGCCCAGACCATCAGGACAGTGGCACGCCAAAGATTTCAAGGCCCTGCGGGGGCACGGCAAGTTCAGCAGCAAAGTGCAAGATCTACTTCAACGGGAAAGTGAGACGGGCCCCAGTGGCAAGCCAGAGATGATGTACCAACTGGCCTCGTCGCTTACTCTCCCCGAGCAGGTACCCACGCAACTCAGGGAGGTATTCGCAGAGCTCAGGCAACGAGCAGAGTAGTACAAGCATCAGGATCCTGTTGGCGAGCGCGCCGGTCTCGGCGTGCTCGCATGCGCTCCTTGCGCTGATCGGACGTAGGCTCCACCCAGCGGTGCCAGCC
>QGVC01000458.1 GCA_003242645.1 Pseudomonadota bacterium | reverse complement strand
TCACCGAGGCGTACTCGGTGCTCGGCCCGGAAGTGACCGAGGACGCCGAGGGGCGCCCGATCGCGCAGAAGAACGAGGCACTCATCGACGAGCTGCTCGGCTTCGATGCGCTAATCGTCGCCGGCCAGGCGAAGAGCCATTGCGTCGCGTGGACCGTCGAGGATCTGCTGGGCGCCATCGAGGCGCGCGACCCCGCGCTCGCGCGGCGCGTGTACCTGCTGGAGGACTGTACCTCGCCGGTGGTCGTGCCCGGCGCGATCGACTACACGGAAGACGCCAACCGCGCGTTCGCCCGGTTCGCCGAGGCCGGGATGCACATCGTGCGGTCGACGGAGGCGATGGAGAGTTGGTTGAGTAGGAGGTGATTGCACGCCTACACGCAAGAGCAAGCCAGATTGCTGCTGAGTGCATCAAATCGGTGCGGTATCCCGCGAATCAACGAGCACCCGACACCGTTAACACGCGCAAACATCCGGCTATAGTGCTACCGTGCGCGCAATTCTGTGTGCAACCCGCAGAACATAGTTGCCCTATGGAGCGGTTCTTGCGTCAGTTTCTGTGTCCGTGCTTTCTTCATCGCCTCCCGTTTCTCTTCTCCTTTTGTTATTGAAGAACTGCTGAATAGTCTGCGCATTCTCGGCAGTTACTCTTTGTAGGACATCGTCATTTTGTATGCGCTTAGATAGCCAGCGTAATCGCCATAGGTGGGCGATTACTTTAATAGGCGTGCCACGGTTCTCTGTTGCCGGATTCGAGCCGATCAGTTCTTCGATTGCTCCCGGGTGCAACTCACAACCATAGAAAATCCTTGGCGTAGCGTGGTGCAATACTGCGGACGAATTAATTCCGAGGGCCTCGACGGCTTCGCGTATTTGTCGCAATCGAGGACTTGCTCCCTCACCAAAGCGGTGGTTTATGCGGCGTGCTCGATATAAGCGCTCACTGATTTCCCGCAGTGCTCGTACAGTCGTAGATCCAAGATGAACGGTTCCGTAACCGGCTGTCTTGGCCAGTTCTCGCCAAGCAATATCGTGCTCAAGTTCAGGGAAGTCCGAAGCACGTAGATGAAGCCTGTTGTATTGGCTACTCCCGTTACCATAAAGGCTGGTGGTAGTTAGGACCTTCAGTTCAGCGGGGCGATAAATCGCCCGGCCAGCCATTTGTGAGCTGATAATGCTCACCTGACCTGAATATCGGTTTCGGTAGGCATCGCGTACTTCCTGAGAAGTCATCAATAGAGCAACCAGTTTTCCGCCAAGTAAGTGGTTATAAGGAGGAACGGCGCCGCACACACTAACATCTGCAACTTGGCTGGCCAGCCCATTTTTTCGTACTTCCGTTAGCGCCGTGCTTAGCGTTCGAAGTCCGTTGGGGTGCTCCAAAAGAGCGTTCAGCAGTGTGTGTCCACCCGCAGTCCAATTCAAACTCTGGAAAGTGCGCTTTGCATCGAGCAACTTCCCAAGTGTTTCGGCCCGTTTGCGCAAGAAGAGGGGGTC
This sequence comes from Pseudomonadota bacterium, assembly GCA_003242645.1. The sequence continues at coordinate 1,368 of QGVC01000458.1, read as the reverse complement.
TTCAGAAGCCGATAACCAATCCATTGATGTCGGATCGGCTTTAGAGGCATCGCGCTGTGATCGTACGGGTCCGTTGGTTTGCTCTGCCTCACTGTAAAGCGCCTGAGGCGTGTCAAGAATTGTTTCCGAGAACGTTGTCTGCCCAAACAATGAAGCTGCGATGACTGGTTCTAGCGAATAATCGCTGTCATCCGGTGCGCTTATTGGTGGTAGTGCTAGAGCAGGGTCTAAAGGAGTCGCAGCATCTTGAATTCTTCGTAGCAAGGAAAAGCCGACGGCAAACGCCACGACCAGGTTGATCGTCCAGCACAGCCAGCGACGATTAGAGACGTTGCGGAACCAGACCAGAAACACGCCGAATTAGAGATCTTCCGATCGAGCGGCAAAACGGGATACCTTGACAAGAACCGGAGAGCCGGTTTAATAGGTGCCCCAAGTTTGTGGCTTAATCGGACAGGGAGCAAGGGAGGACGTCCGGCCATGACTCAGGACTGTCGCCCACCTCGCGTTACCTCTTCTCTGTTCTTCTACGGTACCGCCCCACCGTAATTCCGTTCTTTCCTCGTGAGCTCTTTATACCAAACACTTACTTCGTCGTCTTGGAGAACAGGGAAGGAGAATAAGAATGCTCACAACAATAAAGGGCAATTTTCCACGTAGTCGCTTCCTGTCGATCGTCCTTCTTGTTCTGTCACTATTCTTTGCCGCACCGGCACCTGCAACCGTAAAGGGCATTCTCCCCGACTTCTACGCGGAGCCTGGCCTAAATCCCTTTCGCGATACCGTATCTGCAAACGTAACAGAGCATATCGATCCGTTCACTGGTGCGCTGACCCTGACGTATACGGACTTGGTGATTCCAGGGAACGGCGGTTTCGATATCAAAATCCAGCGCACTTATAACTCGAACAATATTTATCTATCGCGCAAGACGGCAACGAATATCGCGCCGAACCTCACGCAGTTGCTTCCACGCACAGCAACTGGGCTCGGTTGGACCCTACACATGGGGCGCGTGCTAAAAACGGGAGGCAGCATCGCCCCCAGTATCTGCGATACCAATGCCACCGATCCGAATGACGATACTCTGAATAACCCCATTCTTGAGCTACCGGACGGCCGACAGCAGATCCTTTTCGTCAATAGCACGAGTTTTAGTGCGCTCTTTATCACGAAAGAGCAGTGGGTCGCATATTGCTTGAGTGGTAGCAACGGCCTCCTTGTTATCTCGCCGGAAGGCGTCAAGTACACGATGAACTACCTGCGATCGGGAGGCTTCACCTACGGGACACCCGACCTAGTCGATTACGCCTGGTATCCGACGCGAATCGAAGACCGGAACGGAAATTACATCACTATCACTTATTC
>QGVC01000457.1 GCA_003242645.1 Pseudomonadota bacterium | reverse complement strand
AGAAGACCGCATGAAGGCTCAAGAGGCTTTCAAGCACGATCCCCAGGTGCAGGTGCTTCTGGCGACCGATGCCGCTGGCGAAGGCATCAACCTCCAGCGTGCTCACCTGATGGTGAACTACGACCTCCCCTGGAACCCCAATCGCATCGAGCAACGGTTCGGTCGCATCCACCGCATCGGGCAAACCGAGGTCTGCCATCTCTGGAATCTCGTGGCCGAGGAAACCCGCGAAGGCGATGTGTATCGCACATTGCTGGAGAAGTTGGAACAGGCCCGGCAGGCGCTCGGTGGCCAGGTGTTCGACGTGCTGGGCAAGCTCCAATTCGAAGGCAAGCCCCTCCGCGACCTGTTAATCGAGGCCATCCGCTACGGTGAACGCCCCGATGTTCGCGCGCGCCTCACCCAGGTCGTGTCCAATGCGTTTGACCCAACGCAGTTGCAGGATCTGATCGAAGAACGGGCGATTGCGCATGACACGATGGACGCTTCGCGCGTATTCCGCGTGCGGGAGGAGATGGAGCGAGCTGAAGCCCGGCGACTACAGCCCCACTATATCGAGTCGTTCTTTCTGGAGGCATTCAAACGGCTGGGCGGCTCAGTCAAGCAGCGTGAACCGCGTCGCTATGAGGTTACCCACGTCCCTGCCTCTGTGCGAAACCGTGACCGCCTGATCGGTGTTGGTGAGCCGGTGCTGCCCCGGTACGAACGGATTGCGTTTGAGAAGAACCTTGTCGCGCCTCAGGGACAGCCGTTAGCGGCGTTCCTGTGTCCCGGTCATCCACTGCTCGACGCCACCATCGACCTGACGCTCGAGCGACATCGTGACCTGCTGCGCCGAGGAGCGGTGCTCGTCGATGAACGCGACTTGGGAACCTCGCCAAGAGTCCTCTTTTACTTGGAACATGCGATCCAGGATGCCAGCGTCACGCGATCCGGTGATCGACACATCGTCTCCAAACGCATGCTCTATGTTGAGCTGGACGCCGACGGCAACACGCGGCACATGCACTACGCGCCCTATCTGGATTTCCGTCCGCTTGCCGAGGATGAGCCAAGCGTGGAAGCCATCCTCGCGCGTCCTGAGTGCGCGTGGATCGATCGGTCCTTGGAGCAGAAGGCTCAAGGGTACGCCGTGGCCCAGGTGGTGCCGGAGCATCTGGCCGAGGTTCGGTCGCGGCGACTCGAGCTGGTCACCAAGACGGAAGCCGCCGTCCAGGACCGTCTTACCAAGGAGATCAGCTACTGGGACCACCGTGCTGAGCAACTCAAGCTTCAGGAACAGGCGGGCAAGCCGAACGCACGCCTGAACTCCGACGAGGCCCGCAAACGGGCGGACGCCTTGCAAGCTCGCCTGCACAAGCGGATGGAAGAGCTGAAGCTTGAGAAACAGATTTCGCCGCTGCCTCCTGTTGTGGTGGGCGGTGTGCTGGTTGTTCCCGCCGGCCTCCTGGCAGTCATGAAGGGCCGCGCCGAGTCGGTCTCACCTACCAGCGTCGTTGACACGCAGGCCTCCGCCGCCAGGGCGCGGGCTATCGTCATGCAGGTCGAACGAGACCTTGGCTACGTGCCCACGGATCGCGAAGCGGAGAAACTCGGCTACGACATCGAGAGCCGCGTCCCCGGCACCGGCAGACTTCGGTTTATCGAGGTCAAGGGCCGCGTGTCAGGCGCAGCGACCATCACCGTCACAAAGAACGAGATTCTGTACTCGCTCAACAAGCCGGACGATTTCATCCTGGCCATCGTCGAGTTCGACGGCGACTCGCACCGCGTCCACTACGTGCGTCGTCCCTTCCAGCGCGAGCCGGACTTCGGTGTCACCAGCGTGAACTACGCCTTTGCTGACCTGCTGGCGCGGGCGGAGGTGCCGCGATGAAATCGGATGGACGGCAATGTGCCAGGTAAAACGACTCTAAGGCGGATCAGGAGGCCCACCGGCCATGAAACTAGCCAAGATCGAAATCACAAACTTCAGGTGCTACGAGTCGTTTACGCTTGAGCTTCAGCCTGATGTGAACGTGATCGTGGGCGTTAACGGCGCTGGCAAGACGACGATCCTGGATGCGATTGCGGCAGCTCTGTATGACGTCGTTGCGGCCAATGGCGGTGGAGGCAAGCGCCAGCGCAGACGACAAGAAGCAGAGCTTCAACCGTCTGACATCCACATCTCACCAGGTTCTACCAGTACTGCCGTGGGTCGAAAGGATTTCGTCCAGTTCCGTGCCTCAGTATTTGATTTCTACGAGGTGCCGGGATTTCCGAATAGGACACAGACTGGGCAAACGGCCTATTTGGAATGGACCGATCATATTCAGTACCGACCGCCGGCTGGATTCAGTTACGACACGAGCCAATCCGAACGGCTTTCACCGGTGTATCAGTACTTCGCCGCCCTATGGCAAGAACTGCGAAAAAGCGATCCAGGGGCGCTCATTCCATTGCCGGTCGTGGCTTACTATCGGGCCAGTCGCCGATTGACCGACATGCCCAAGATGGGAGATGTCTTTGAACTTGAGCTCTCGAGGGAGGGAGCCTTTGATCGCGCCTTGAACGCCGGAGCCAACTTCCAGGCGATGTGCCAATGGTTCTACCTTCGGGAAAACGCGGAACTCCGAGAGAAGATGCAGCGGCGACAAGACCCCGATTACGAGCTGCCCGACCTCAGGGCAGCCCGCGAAGCATTGCGGAGAACACTCGAAGGCGTCAAGCGGGTCTTTTTTGACGATAACCCACCGAGTCTCAAGATCGTTCTCTCCACATCGGGAGACGCCGATCAAGTCTTGGAGCTCTCGCAGCTTAGCGACGGCTATCGCAACCTGCTCGCCCTGGTGATGGACTTTGCTCGCCGCCTTGCCCAGGCCCATCCGAAC
>QGVC01000456.1 GCA_003242645.1 Pseudomonadota bacterium | reverse complement strand
TCAATCCCGATCGCAGGCTCTCGTTCAATGAGCTCGTGCGTCGGCTGAAATCCGGCCCTGGTGCCGTCTCGCGCGAGCTCGCGACGCTCGCGAGCGCCGGTCTCATCCGCGACGAGCGCGAAGGAAACCAGCGCTTCATTTCCGCGCAGACGGCCGCTCCGCTGTATCCAGAGCTGAAAGCCTTCATCACCAAGGCTTCCGGCGCCCCGACATTCATTCGCGAAGCACTCCGTGGGCTCGAAGACCAGATCGAGCTCGCCGTGATCTTCGGGTCTGTCGCGAGCGGAACCGAGCGGCCCGACAGCGATCTCGACCTCTTCGTGGCAGGCACTGCCGGCTACGCCGTCGTCACGCAGCGTCTGTACGCGATCGAAAATCGTCTCGGCAGACGGATCCAGACTCTATATTTCGATACCGGCTCCGCGACCGATCGGGCGTCGCTTCAGAAGCCGTCGACTCGAACATTGCTCGCCGGGCCAAGAGTTTTCGTAATCGGTGACGAGGCGAAGCTCGACGCACTCCTGGCAGCGGGGGATTCCCGACATGGTCGGAAAGGTAAACCTGGACAATCTCACAAAGGGCGCAAGGCCGGCACTGCACGCCGTTGAGCCCAACTGGGCCATACTTCAGGGCCTGACGGCACGCGCCATGGCGGCACTCGCCGACGCACGGCGTAACAGCAACGCCCTCCCAACCCGCTTCGCCACCGCCTGCAGTGCCGCATTCTGGCTTGCGGGAGTTGCGCTTGAGGCGACTGGCTACCGTCTGGCCGGATCGGAGGGTCATCGCACCGTAGTCTTCCAGTGCCTCGAACATACCCTCAACTGGCCAAGCCACCGCTGGCGGCGGCTCGACGATCTCCATCGATTCCGCAATCGCTTCGACTACGGGGACATCGTTGATGTCTCCGAAGATCAAGTCGAGACCATAATCGCCGATGCCCAGGCGCTACTCGATGACGTCTTGCGCGTCTTCCCAAAGGCCAGACCGCGATGACCATCCGCCAAGTGGACCATGACCGGACCAAGCGCTGAGTTCGGCTTCCCGGCCAGGAATGTGGCCGACCGGGTTAGCTGGCGGTGCGCCTTGCGCGATCTGACCCTGAAGGGGCTTCGCTCAGGCAGTTCGAGCGCTTCGACTACCGAGAGCTTCTTGCTGCGGAAGCCACATCAGCCGGCATTGCTCCCGCCCAGCCCTGACGTAAAATCGCGCGGGCCTTCCGTGGAGCAACACCGCGGCCGGAGACCGCGGCAGTGACAGGCGCGGAGCGCACACGCGCCGAACGCACGACAGGCCGGCCTGGGGGTCTGAATTGGGGTCTTACAAGGAAGGCGGCATCGCACGGCATCCGGTCGGGCCGGATCTCCATGGCCCATAGAGGAATGCCACCGTCGGCGCGTTGGTCGTCAGTTGCTGCATTCCCGGTATCGAATGGCAAGAAGCACGAAGAGCAAGAGCGAGAAATCCAATTCAGGTGCGCTCGGCTACGAAGCCGAGCTCTGCCGCATGGCCGACGCGCTACGCGGCAGCATGGATGCCGCCGAGTACAAGCACGTCGTCCTCGGGCTGATCTTCCTCAAGTACATCTCCGACGCCTTCGAGGAGCTGCACGCGAAGCTCGAAGCCGAGCGGGCAGAAGGTGCGGATCCGGAGGACCCGGACGAGTACCGCGCTCAAGGCGTATTCTGGGTGCCCCCTGAGGCACGCTGGGCGCACCTGAAAGCCCAGGCCCGGCAGCCCACCATCGGCCAGCTCGTCGACGCCGCGATGGTCGGCATCGAGCGCGACAACCCGGCGCTCAAGGAAGTGCTGCCGAAGGACTACGCCCGTCCCGCGCTCGACAAGACACGCCTCGGCCAGATCATCGATCTCATCAGCAATATCAAGATCGGCGACGAGGCGAGCCGCGCCAAGGACGTGCTCGGCCGCGTCTACGAGTACTTCCTTTCGCAGTTCGCGAGCGCCGAAGGCAAGAAGGGCGGCGAGTTCTGTTCGAGGAGCCTGAGGACGCGGGGGCGCGCTGCAGCAACGGCTGCGACTGAATCTTGGCGCTGAGCGACGATGCTGACTGATTTTCACGCCAAATATCTCGCGTGCGAGCTGAGCCGGCGTCACGCTTCCGATCGCGTGGAGAAGCTCGGCCCTGCGCTCGCCGACGCCCAGGTGGACCTCAACCCCCATCAGGTGGATGCGGCGCTCTTCGCCTTCCGCAATCCTTTCTCCAAGGGCGCGATCCTCGCCGACGAAGTGGGGCTCGGGAAGACCATCGAGGCCGGCCTGCTGCTGGCGCAACTGTGGGCCGAGCGGAAGCGCCGGTTGCTGGTCGTCGTGCCCGCCAACCTCCGCAAGCAGTGGAGCCAAGAACTCGAGGAAAAGTTTCACCTACCCACCACGATCCTGGAGGCCCGCAGCTTCAACGACGCAGTGCGCGCGGGCAACTTCAACCCGTTCGAGCAAGACGCCGTCGTCATCTGTTCCTACCAGTTCGCGCGGTCGAAAGACGCTTACGTGCAGTGCACGCCCTGGAACCTGGTGGTGATCGACGAGGCGCACCGGCTGCGCAACGTCTACAAGAAGACCAGCAAGATCGCGCTGGCGTTGAAGCAGGCGCTCGCCCCGTACCCCAAGCTGCTGCTCACCGCCACCCCGCTCCAGAACTCGCTCCTCGAACTCTACGGGCTGATCAGCATCATCGACGACTACGTCTTCGGCAGCCTGGAGAGCTTCCGCGCCCGCTTCGCGCGCTTGGGCGATGGCGAGGATTACGCGGAGCTGAAGGCGCGCCTGGCGCCGATCTGCAAGCGCACCCTGCGCCGGCAGGTCCTCGAGTACGTGCGCTACACCAACCGCCACGCCCTGGTGCAGGAGTTC
>QGVC01000085.1 GCA_003242645.1 Pseudomonadota bacterium | reverse complement strand
CTTTTTTCAGATCCTTGTTGGAGCGCTTCGGCCGGTCGGCTGGCGTCTTTTCCTTGACCTTCATCGGCAACTCTTTTCCGCGAGCTTTCAGAGGCAACGCCCACCCAGCGCCGACGTTCCCTTAGCAACTTTGGGCTCAGCCTCAGTTCTCGTTCAAGATGCCAACTTCAAGCCTGGGCCGCTCTTAGGAAGGTTCCTGGCCGACCGACCCGTTGCCCAAGGTAACGCTCAAGCTGGAATAAAACGGAACCACGGATTACGGCGGCGGTTCTTCCCTTAAGCGAATTATCGCCTGGAGGCATCTTCCATGGCCGAAACGAAGGAACAATCGCAAGCCTCGGAGCGCGGCTTCGCCTCGATGGACCCTGCGCGACAGCGCGATATCGCGCGTAAGGGCGGCGAGAGCGTTCCGGCCGCCAAACGCAGCTTCGCTCAGAACCCGCAGCTGGCCGCCCTGGCCGGTCGCAAAGGCGGCGCTAGCGTTCCACCGGAGAAACGAAGCTTCTCACAAAACCCCCAATTGGCTGCGGATGCGGGGCGCAAAGGCGGCGAAAGCGTACCCCCCGAAAAGCGGAGTTTTTCCCAAAACCCGCAGCTGGCCGCGTACGCCGGTCGCAAGGGTGGCGAAAGCGTACCTCCGGAAAAGCGGAGCTTCTCACAGAACCGCGTTCTCGCAGCGGAGGCTGGACGCAAAGGCGGTGAACGCCGGTCACGCTGAAAGCGCTTGGGGTGGCAGCGCGAAAGTTGGGCCGGATAAATACTCATGGAGATAGGCGTTGCCACAGCCAAGGCCCAATCCGCCAAAGCCAGGCGAACTACCAGACCGGGTGCCGGAACCAAGCCCAGTTCCGCCACAGATCGATCCGACGCGCCAGCCAGGTGGTCCCGAACGAGACCCCACTGGCGAGCCCGGGAAATCACCGCCGGACCAGAAAGACTAACACGACGTTGGGGCGTTGCGTCCTGTAGCCCGAAAATGGGCGGTGACTCCGGCGCACCAAACCAATTACGCCAGGAGATCGCCAAATGCCGAGACCGACTTGGAAAGGATTCCTCAAGCTTTCGCTCGTGTCGTGCCCCGTCGCCCTTTATCCTGCCACAAGCACCCGCCAGCGGATTTCCTTCCACATCATGAACCGCAAAACGGGAGATCGGACGCGATACCTCGTCGTGGATAGCGAAACAGGTGAGCCTGTCGAGCCGGAGGACCGCGTCCGCGGATACGAGATCAGCAAGAACAGCTATGTGTTCATCGAGGACGAAGAGATCGACGCGGTTAAGATTGAAAGCACTCACACAATCGACATCGACAATTTCGTGCCCCGAGACGAGGTCGACGGAATCTATCTCGATGCGCCCTACTACTTAGCCCCTGACGGCAAGGTCGGAGAGGATGCATTTCTCGTTATCCGCGAAGCGATGCGTGAGAAGCAGATGGCAGGGATCGCGCGCATCGTCATGTCGCGACGTGAGCGCCTGCTGCTGATCGAGCCACGCGGCAAAGGTCTCCTTGCCACGACGCTGCGGAACGCCAACGAGGTGCGCAACGAGGCAGCGTATTTCGACACCATTCCCGATATGGAGCTGCCCGAGGAAATGCTGGCGATCGCCAAGGATATTATTGAGCGCAAATCAGCGCATTTCGACCCGAGCAAATTCGAGGATCGCTACGAGCTGGCGCTCAAGGAGCTTATCGAGGCAAAACGCGCTGGCCAGCCCATTCACATTCCGGAAGCCCCCAGGCCACGACCGACGGCCAACCTCATGGAAGCCTTGCGTCGCAGCCTTGAGCGGGAGCTGGCGCCGCCGCCTCGCCGGACCCGGCGCGCTGCCGCCGAAGCTACTGGAGCTGGAACTGCGCGCCGGCGTGCCTCTAGCAGGGCGGCCGCAAGGAGGGCTTCGTGAGCGCTCGCTTGCGAAACTACGCGGTCAAACGGGATTTCACCAAAACACCGGAGCCCGCGGGCGGAAGGCGCAAGAAATCAAAAGGAGGGTTACAGTTCGTCGTGCAAAAGCATGCGGCACGGCGATTGCATTATGATTTGAGGCTTGAGCTCGATGGAGTGCTGAAGAGCTGGGCCGTCACAAAAGGTCCCAGTCTTGTGCCCGGTGAAAAGCGTCTCGCAGTGCGCGTCGAGGATCATCCGTTGGAGTATGGAACGTTCGAAGGCAACATTCCCGAAGGAGAGTACGGCGCCGGCACGGTGATCGTCTGGGATCGCGGCACTTGGGAACCGGAAGGTGATCCTCATAAAGGGCTCGAAAAAGGTCACCTCGATTTCACTCTCAATGGCAAGAAGCTCCAGGGCCGCTGGCACCTTGTCCGCATGCGGCAGAAGGCTGGACAGCGGCAGGAAGGCTGGTTGCTGATCAAGTCAGCGGATGACGCGGCGCGGGGGCCTGACGATCCGGATGTGCTCGAAGAGCAACCGGCTTCAGTTCTCAGTGGCAAGACGATCGAAGAAGTCTCCGTCGAAAGCGCAAGTGACAACCCCGATTTGCCGGCCTTCATCGAGCCCTGCCTCGCAAAGCTCGCGGATAAGCCGCCCCGAGGCGGCAGGTGGGTCCACGAAATCAAATTCGACGGCTACCGCCTTCAGGCACGCAAGAGTGGGGATCACATCCAGCTGCTAACCCGAAAGGGTCTCGACTGGACCAACCGCTTCGGCTCTCTGCCCAATGCCTTTCGCCGGATCGCCGCGCGCTCCGCCATCATTGACGGCGAGCTTGTGGTTGAGGAAGCGCAGGGTGCGCCCAATTTCGCGGCCTTGCAGGCAGCGCTCAAAGCCGGCGAGCTCGACAAGCTCAGGTATTACGCCTTCGACCTCCTTTTCCGTGATGGGAAAGATTTGCGTAACGAGCCGCTTGGCGCTCGAAAAAAACAGCTCGCTGACGTGCTTGCAGGGCTGCCTGAAGGAAGCCCGATCCGCCTCAGTGAGCACTTTGAGACTGACGGCGCCACGATGCTCAAGCATGTCTGCCGCATGGGGCTAGAAGGCATCATCTCCAAACGGATCGACGCACCTTATCGCTCCGGCCGTGTAGCCGATTGGATCAAGTCGAAATGCATTCTGCGGCAGGAGTTCGTGGTTATCGGCTACGCTCCGTCGACGACGGCGCGAAAGGCCGTGGGCTCGATCGCCATTGGAGATTACGAAGACGGTAAATTGCGCTACCGCGGCCGCGTCGGAACAGGTTTCACGCAGGAGACTGCCCAAGACCTTTACGAGCGCCTCGAGCCGCTGCGGCGCAAGGACCCACCTCTCGACAAAATGCCCGAGGAGGAGCGCCGCCGGGGAATTCGCTGGGTCGAGCCGAAGGTTGTGGTCGAGGTCGATTTTCGGGCATGGACGCGGGCTGGCCTGGTAAGGCAAGCCTCCTACGCCGGTTTGCGCGAAGATAAACCAGCCGAGGAGGTCACAGCCGAGCGCCCGGAGCCAATTAATTCTATTGATATGGTCCGCGAGTTTGACGAAAGCAAGCTCACCCACCCCGAGCGTCTCTTATGGCCGGACGTGGGGATCACAAAGCTTGGCCTTGCCGAGTATTACGCCGACATCTGGCCGTGGATCGGCCCTCACATCGTACGCCGGCCGCTTAGCCTCTTGCGGTGTCCGGAGGGCATAGGGGAATCCTGCTTTTTCCAAAAGCACGCCTGGGCTGGGATGGACCCGAGCATCCGCCGGATCCGTTCGAGCGATGATGAAGAAATTCTTTATATTGAGGACCTCGACGGATTGATCGCACTCGTCCAATCGAGCGTCCTGGAAATCCATCCGTGGGGCAGCACGATCGATGACATGGAACGCGCCGACCGGATGATTTTCGATCTCGACCCCGGACCCGGCGCCACATGGAACGATGTGATCGACACCGCGGTTGACCTGCGGGACTTGTTACAGGAGCGTGGCCTCCTAAGTTTTATAAAGACGACAGGCGGCAAGGGGCTGCATGTCGTTGTTCCGCTCAATCCGCCGGCGGATTGGGATTCGGTGAAAAGCTTTTCGCAAGGTGTAGCGGAGGATATGGCCCGGCAGAACCCTGATCGTCTTACCGCGTCGCTCGCCATGCGAAGCCGAGACGGAAGGGTTTTCATTGACTATTTGCGAAACAGCCGCGGGGCCACAGCCGTCGCACCTTATTCGACCAGGGCGCGCGCTTCCGCTCCTGTGTCGACACCGATCGAATGGGAGGAGCTCAGTCCGGAAATCGGACCAGCTCATTATACGCTGTCGAACCTCCCTGCCAGGCTCCGCCATTTGGATAGCGATCCGTGGGCTGGGCTTGCGAAGGTCAGACAGCAGCTCCCCACGCAGATCCCGGATGGAACAACCGCCCGTGTGTCTCGCCGGCGGGCGCGAACTTCTTCCGACCACAAGGCAAGTAGAACGGGAACCTGACCAAACGTCCGTGGGTTTTCTCCGACAGCAAATGATTAGTGGTGTTCAGTAGATATGGCACAAGAGAAAAGCTTGAACCGCTCCGTCCTGCACTTGCTGTATCGGGCAATGCAGTGCGCGTCGAACATGTTCGAGAACGAAATCCAGATAATGACTCCTCGACAGTTCGCGGTCCTGGCAGCACTGGACGGCCTTGAGGGAGCATCCCAGGCCGAGCTGACCAAGCACACAGGCATTGACCGGTCCACGCTCTCGGAGGTCGTGCAGCGTATTCTGGCCAAGGGCTTTGTTGTCCGCCGTAGGAGCACGACAGACCGTCGTGCCTACTCGGTCAAGCTCACCCGCTCCGGCCGGAATAAGCTCGCTCAGGTAAGGCCTGCTGTCGACCGCGTGGACGAGCAAATCTTGAGCATGATTCCGGCGCGGCAGCGTGACGCTTTCGTGAACGCTTTGATTGCCCTGACGGAAGCCTGCGAAAAGCGGATGTCTGGCGAGGAATAGACTTCCGGCTGGCGAAGTGCTTTGGCCACTCAGGCGGCAGCATGAACCCTCGCACGGGATCGCCGCCAGCTGACCGCTCGGCAGAAGCAATTAATGGTTATTTTTTCGTCCGCCACGCTGCACACTCGACGCCATCAAGAGTTAACCATAAGGGAGTTAACCATAAGCTTTAACTGGCGGCTTGGCAGCTCCATTCGGCCTGCGCCAGCCTGCCGGCCATCGACGCCCTAACGAGGCGCCGGGGACCGGCCAATCTGGCTGCGCGAATTTTAACCTGAACGTCATTCACCGAGACGGTCGCGGCGCATCCCGCGCTCGGCGGCCACCTCATCGGTCGAGAACGCCTGCGATAACGGCACAAGCTGATATAGGGCCGACAGGCCGACAATGACGTAGATTAGGCGCGCAAAGCTGCCGAAGATCGCCTCAACGAGGTTGTAGTCGAACAGGCCCACCAGACCCCAGTTCAACCCGCCTATGATGATCAAAATTAGCGTGATGAGGTTCAGAGCTTTCATCGATCTCTCCTCGCGCAGATCCTTCTCTCTGGGGAACGTACGCATCGACCCCTGAGTTCCCCGCGCTACTCCGTTGGCGCACGACTGGGAACCCTGAGCACGAAAGCTGCGCTCATTCTGGGGTCTTCCCCCGCCTCTGAACCTCGGAAGCAGCCCCGGAACGGGAAGCCGTGAGCATGAGTTCCACTGCAGGAATTCCGGCGCGAGGAGCCAACGACAATGCCCACTCCCCGTTACATCAGCGACCCGTTTCAGCAAATCAAGCAGGAGCTCGACGAGGTTTTCGATAGGTTCCTGGGCGAGGGCCTTTTCCCCGAGACAGCCCAATGGCTGCTAGGCTGGGACACCTCTCCGAGGACCGACATCTCGAAGGACGGCGGCGTCTTGCGGGTAGAGGTCGATCTCCCAGGGGTGGAGCCCGATGATGTCGAGTGCACGCTGTCCGGGAATGTGCTGACGATCAAGGGCGAGCGGCGGAAGCCTGAACGCGAGGCAAAAGCCAGCCAGATGCAAGAGCGCCGCTTTGGACCGTTCGAGCGCCGCATCACGCTGCCCGAGGAGGTCGAGGAGGACAGTCTGGAGGCCCGGTTTGACCGCGGTGTGCTGATCATCACTGCTCGCATGAAGTCAGCTGAAGGCGAGCCGCGCCAGATCAAGATCGTTGGCGCGGGCAATTGACCAGCCGACGACAGCTGACCAGGGCCCACACAAGCCCATCCACGCTGAAGCGCAGCACCAGGGTGAGAGAAGCGCAGCAATAACCTTGAGAGCAAGAGCGATCAAATAGGCCCCAGTGGCCTCAGCTCTATTGGATCGGGAAGAACAGCAGATAAATCCCTGCAAGGATAATAAACGCTAACCCAAGCGACAGGATGAGCACGTGCAAATTGAGGTGGCTGCGGCCACCCTGGCGCGCCTGGACAGGCGTCCGCGTTATCGGCTCTTCCTCCGCGTGCTCGTCCTGCGCATCATGTCGCCGCTTGAAGCGTATCACGCTCTATCCTCCGTGAGCGAATTTCGCTCAAGTAAATCGAAGCCCCTCGGCAGCACCAGTATTGGGCTGCCATTTCGCGTCTCCTAATAACGCTGGCGGATCGCTTCAGGCCGCGCGCCGGGACCTCTGGTCGAAAAACAGAGCCTGGCTGATCGTCACACGCAGCGTCTCCGGCTGATATGGCTTCGTGATCAGGAAGGTCGGCTCGGGCTTCTCGCCAGTCAGCAGCTTCTCCGGATAAGCGGTAATGAAAATAACCGGCACCTCGAAGCTCTGAAGCAGATCGTTAACGGCATCCAGCCCAGAGCTGCCGTCCGCGAGCTGTATGTCTGCCAGAACGAGCCCCGGCCGCTGCTTGGCCATCGCCCGCCGCGCTTCGTCCCGGGTTCGGGCTACAGCCACCACACGATGGCCGAGCTCCTCGAGGATTTGCGTCAGATCCATCACGATCAGCGGCTCATCCTCGATGATGAGAGCGTCAGTCGCGACTTGGCGTGCGATCTCCTCACCGGCCTTTTCCAGCAGGGCCTGCGTCTCGTCGACGGTGGCACCGAGAATCTCAGCCGTCTCCGGAAGCGTGAACCCCTCCACGTGCCGCAACAGAAATGCCTGCCGGGTCCGAGGAGTCATCGCCGCTACATTGCGGTCGAAACCCGTCGCCCACGGCTTGGGGGCCGTTTGCCAGCCACTGGCGGCCACCGAGGACAGGATCTGCAGGAAAGTCTTGTACAGGCTCACGCGCGGGTCTTTCGCCTTGGCGAGCAACGAGGGGTCCTCGATCAGAGCTTCGAGCAGCTGCTGCACGTATGCATCCCCGCCCGTCTGAGAGCCCGTCAGGGCCCGTGCAAAACGTCGCAGATGCGGGATGTGAGAGCCGACAACACTTGCTATCGACATGAGAGACGCCCCTATGATGCCCAGACTAGTGGCCGCCTTCGCTTTAGGCGATCCTACACCGGGAACGCGCGGGGCACCAGTTAGTTGCAAGTCTCAGCCGTTTTTTTATCATCAGGGGTGGAACTGGGAGGCGTAATATGCGTTTGGATGCAGGGCGCCGGAATGTCCCTCTCGGTACGGGGTCATTTGCATGAATAACGTAGCGAAAAAGAACGCCTTACCAACCGGTAAGGCAGCGGGGCCCCGCGAGGAGGACGACGGCTTGGTCAACCCCGCACTTAGTGAACACATCCAAGAACAGATCGGCGCAAAGCTCAAGGCCCTGTTCGACGAGTCTGTGAACCAGGCCGTTCCCGACAGGTTCGTTGAGCTCCTGCAAGCGCTCGCTGAGAAGGAAGACGATGGCTCCGAAACAAACGGAGGCGAGCTTCCGTGACGGGCTCCTGGCCGAGATACCGAGCTTGAGAGCCTTCGCGCGCTCTATTACCGGCAATCCAGACCGTGCTGACGACCTCGTCCAAGAGACGCTGGTCAAAGCGTGGGCAAATCGAAGCCGATACACCCAAGGCACGAATTTGCGAGCCTGGTTGTTCACCATCTTGCGGAACACCTTCTACTCCGAGTTCCGCAAGTTGACGCGCGAAGTTTCGGACACGGAAGGCCGCTTCGCTGCGACGTTGACGCAGCAGGCCTCGCAGCTCGCCCATCTCGATCTCGAGGAGTTCAAGCGCGCTTTCGCTCAGCTGCCGGAGGACCAGCGCGAGGCGCTGTTCCTCATCGGTGCGTCGGGCTTTTCCTACGAGGAAGCCGCCGCCATCTGCGGTTGTGCGGTCGGAACCATGAAGAGCCGGACCAATCGAGCACGCCAGAAGCTGGCGTCCCTCTTGGAAGTTCGCTCGCCGGACGATTTCGGTCCCGACGCCGTGGACACGGCGGCGCTCGCCACACCGCAAAAGCGCGTCGCGCGTGGCTGAACCGTCGCCTCAGCGGCGACGGAGCCTGCGACCGACCAAAAAGCTTGCTACGAAAACAAGGCTGACGAATTGCAGCGGGGTGAGCTGCCGCAACACCTCGCTTGAGGTTGCCACGAGCAGGCCTTCGGTGCGAAAGCCAGCGTCGGACAGCATCCTGGCGACGTTGTCGAGATCGACGCCCATCTTGCTGGGCATGTCGCGCTTTTCGTCTTCCGGGAGGGCGGCAACCTCTGCCGGGCGAGGCGGGCTGGCCTCGGTCGTTTCGCCGCTCCCCGCAGCCCAGATCAAGACAATGGCGGCGACAATCCCATAAAACGCCGTAATGATAAGGGCGGCCGACGTCGCAGAAAGCTGCTCGCCCAACCACCAGAAAGCAGCGAGCGTTAGAAAAACCAAAGCCATCAGCGCCGCAACAGCAGCCACGCCATAGAGCACGATGTAATGGGCGGCGCTTCGTGCCGTCTCCTGGATCTCCTCACGGGCACTCGCCTTCAGCCGGCTGACCCAATTTTCCAGGAATGATTTGGCCACAAGCTTTCCTTTCCTGCGATGCCCGAAAACGACTTTCCGCCCGGAGCGAGCATATTCCGGCATACGACCGCCTGGGTGCCTCAACTGCTCCGATCCCTGAACGCCGCACGGCGGCAGACCGTTCCCTGATGAGGCGGCCAGCAGCCGAGCCGCCGTCTTGTTGATGCCAGCCAGGCGATCCTTTGGCCGGAACCCTTCTCAGTCGTCGATCGTTCACAAGCCAAAAGCAGCTTTACGAAGGAGAGTACACGTGAGGAAAGTCATCGCTCTAAGCGCGGTTGCTGGCCTATTTGCCGCCACCGCAGCAATGTCTCAGACGACAGATCAGATGCAGACGCAGCCGCAGGCTGCGCCTCCAGCAACAACCGGCCCACAAGACACGTCACCGCCGGTGGGCACGCCGCCAAGCCCGCAAGCCCAGCCGGAAACAACACCTAAGGCCCCATCTCCTGGCCAACGGGCCTTCTTAAGCCAGCAACAACAGGATCAGATGCTTGCATCAAACTTGATGCGGCAGAGCATTCTCGGCGCCAACAACGAGCGCATTGGGGATGTCAATGACCTGTTGCTGTCGAAGGACGGCCAAGTCGAGGCCGTTCTCGTCGGAGTTGGTGGGTTCTTGGGGATCGGCGAGAAAATCGTCGCCATTCCTTTCAGTGCCCTGAAACCCTCCTCCGAGTCGAACCAGTTGACCGCCCCATATTCGCGCGAAGAGCTCGAGCAGGCGCCAGAGTTCGTAACCCTTCAGCGCGAAGGCACCGGCACCTCTGGCGGTACGGGAACCACCGGCGGCGGTGGCATGGGTACGCAGCGCTAAAAATAGCTGGCGGCCAGCTTTGGATTGCGTCTAGGCCGCCAGCTTTTCCCACCACGGAACCTTTTGCCTGATCTCGCCGATATTTAGGTGCACAGTCACCGCAAGGAGAACTCAACCGTGCCAATGAAATCGATGGAAGACCTGTTCCTGCACGGGCTGCAGGACATCTACATGGCCGAAAAACGTATTCTGCAGAACCTGCCGAAAATGGCCAAGAAGGTACAGACGAGCGAGCTCAAGCAAGCGCTCGAGCGGCATCAAACCGAGACGCAGCAGCAAGTGCAGCGTCTTGAAGAAGTGTTCAAGATGATCGGCCAGAAGCCGAAAGGGATCGAGTGCAAAGCGATCGACGGCATCATCGGCGAAGCGCAGGACATGATGCAGGAGATCGAGGACGAGGATGTCCGCGACGCGGCGATTCTCGCCGATGCGCAAGCGGTCGAGCATTATGAGATTACGCGCTACGGCACCCTGACGGCTTGGGCCAAGGAACTCGGCCACGATGACGCCGCTGCGCTGCTGCATCAGACGCTTGAGGAAGAAAAGCGCACGGACGAAATGCTGAGCAAAATGGCAAAGCAAAAAGTCAACAAAGCCGCTGCGTGAAATTTCAGAAAGTTTCTCCAACGAAAAAGGCTGGCCCAAAGTGCCAGCCTTTATTCTTGAGCTTTCGATTTTCGTTTCAGTTCGCCCTCGCCAGAGGTGCGACCCCTGAGGTCACATCTGCAACGAAGAACACATCTGCCCGCATTCCGGGGAGCAATGGAGGCCGGCCGTCGAGATCGATCAGCACTTCGAGCACATCGACGTCCGTCGGTTTGCGGGGACCGCGGCTACCAAGGCGAGGCGGAGCCACATGAGAAGCGATGCTCGAAACCCGGCCCTCGAAATCGCGCCCGGGATACGCATCGACATTGACGACGACACGCTGTCCGACGCGGATTTTGCTAATGTCTCGCTCTTCCACCTCGGCCCGCACGCGCAGGGCCGTCAGGTCGCCGATCGACACCGCGAAAGCATCTGGCGAGGGCGCGAGCATCTCACCTGCCTTGACGTTCACGTCGAGCACAGTGCCCTCGATGGGAGAGCGAACCCGTGTTCGATCGAACGCGATCTCTGCAAGCCGCAATTCCGCACGCGCCTGCGCCAGCGCGGCCTCAAGTCTGGTCGGACGAGGCATTCCGTCCTGCGCCGATACTCGGCCAAGCTCCGCGCGCGCCTGTCTCACGCGGTCGGCAGCGGCCGCAAGCTCCGAGCGGGCACGGTCAATCTCCTCCTGACTTGCCCCGTTCTTCCGACGCGCAATGAAGAGGCGGTCGAGCTCGATCCGCGCTGCGTGCAGCGAACGTTCGGCATTCGCCAGCGCGTCCTCCGCCGCACGACGATCCGCGGCCAATCCTGTTACCCTCTCCTCGTCACGTTCGCGGCGGCGTGCCGCTTCCGCAGCCTCGGCAGCGGCCAGGCGGGCGCGCGCCTCGTCCTCATCGAGCAGGATGAGCACCTCCCCTGCCGCAACCCGGTCGTTGGCGCCGACAAGCACTTCGGCGACGCGCCCCGGCACCTGAGCGGTCAGGCGGAGCTCGCCACCCCTGGGCTCAACCTGCCCCGGCGCCGAGGCCGCCCAGCGCGGCTTAGCGGGCTCAGTCTGGGCGACGGCGGCCAGGGAGCTTGTCCGCTGCTCGACCTTTCGCGCCTCAGTCCATTCGTTGACGCCATAGCCGACGCCCGCGGCCAGCACCGCCGCAATCACCAGCGTGCTGAAAGTCGAGTCGATCCTAGGCATTGGCCCTTCGCTTTCTCGTAATGTCGTACTTCCTGATGTTCTTTACGGCCTCTGGCGTGCGGTCCTCGCCGACAATCAGTCCGTCCTCGATCCGGATGATGCGGTCAGCGTAGGCGTGCGTACGCGGATCGTGCGTCACCACGAGCACCGCATGGTTTCGCTCTTTTGCGATCTGTGCGAGCAGCGCCATCACCGCGGCGAACTTTACACATCTTCCGCTGCCGAGGATCACCATGTTTAAAACTTCGTTGTCCTCCTTAT
>QGVC01000084.1 GCA_003242645.1 Pseudomonadota bacterium | reverse complement strand
CTGGCGGTCGAGCAGCGTTGAGGCTCCGAGCGTCGGTTTGAACATGCTGATCTTTCCTCCCAGCGCTCCTGCACAAGAGCACAGCCTCGCAAGCGAATGCAATCCGCCCGCGGGTATGATTGTCTGGCATGACAGGATTTTGGCCCGGCCAAGCGCAGCTCAATAAACGCGGGAGCTGGGATGAAAGCTCGCTGACCGCGTAGTGCCCAGGGTTGTAACTTCCTTGTCGAAGCGTCATATTCCGGCGGGAGGCTGGCGGCGGACGGTTCCCTCGCAAACCGGGTCAGGTCCGGAAGGAAGCAGCCCTAGCGATCAGGAAACGGGTCGTTCGTCAGTCTCTCATCTCGCCGCTCCGGTTTCGACCTGAGCGGGAGTCCGCGTCGGCATTCGACTGGTACCCTGCTGCTGGCCGCTGCCACCACATCGAGCCGTCCGCGTTTCTCAAGACTGAGGCGATCCAGGGGCCGATGGCGAACAACTCCCAACCCACAGATCTGCTGGGCGATCAGGGCCAGGCGTCCGCGAAAACGCCTTACGTCGTGCTCGCGCGCAAGTATCGGCCTGAGACCTTCGATCAGCTGATCGGCCAGGACGCCATGGTGACGACGCTCCGGAATGCGTTCGCCACCGACCGGATCGCGCAAGGCTACATGCTGACCGGCGTCCGCGGCGTCGGCAAGACCACGACGGCACGCATCCTCGCGCGGGCGCTCAACTACTCCAAGCCAGGCCTCCCCGACCGGCCGACCATGGATATGGACGGCTACGGGGAGCATTGCCTGCAGATCATCCAGGGCCGCCATCCCGACGTGATCGAGATGGACGCCGCATCCAACACCGGCGTCGACAACGTGCGGGAGATCATCGAGAACGCCCGCTACCGGCCCATCCTGGCCCGCTACAAGGTCTTCATCATCGACGAAGTCCACATGCTCTCGAAGAGCGCCTTCAACGCGCTTCTGAAGACGCTCGAGGAGCCGCCAGAGCACGTGAAGTTCATCTTTGCGACGACCGAGGTGCGCAAAGTACCGGTGACGGTGCTGTCGCGCTGCCAGCGGTTCGATTTGCGGCGTGTGGATGTGCCGCTGCTCGTCAAGCACTTCAAGTCCATCGTCGCCAAGGAAGGTGCAAAGGCCGATGACGAGGCGCTGACGCTCATCGCTCGCGCAGCCGGAGGCTCCGTGCGCGATGGCCTCTCCATCCTCGATCAAGCCATTGCCATGGGCAGCGGCAAGGTCACCGAGCCCGCCGTGCGGGCAATGCTGGGGCTCGCCGACCGCGGGCGCATTTTCGATCTACTCGAGTCGCTGTTTCGCGGTGCCGCGGGTGATGCCCTGCGGCAGCTCGATGCGCTGCACCGCGACGGCGCTGATCCCACACAGATTTTGGCCGATCTCGCCGAGGCCGTGCACGCCGCAACCCGTATCAAGGTCGTAGGCGAGGACGGCGCGAGCGAGGCTCTCTCGGCCGAGGAGCGGAGACGCGCTGCATCTCTGGCCAACCAGCTATCCATCCCGGTGCTGACCCGGGCGTGGCAGATGCTGCAAAAGGGCTATGATGAGGCCTCCCGCGCACCTGAGCCGCTTCAGGCCGCGGAGATGGTGCTGATCCGGATTGCCCATGCGGCCGAGCTGCCTTCACCGGACGAGCTGATCCGGCTGCTTGGCAACGGTGCTGGGCGGGCGCGCGGAAGCGGGATTGCCGCGGGATCGCAGCAGGATGGAGTCCGGATGCAGGCAACGCCAGCTCCGGAATCGAGCAGTGACGTGCTTGGTGGACCCACGGCGGCATCCAACACGACTGCTGATCCGGCGGAAGCCGGACCGCGTACCTTCGCCGAAGTCGTTGAATTGGCAGGCGCGCGGCGTGATGCCAAGCTCAAGGTGCACCTCGAGGAGCACGTGCGCCTGGTCCGCTTCGAGCCCGGCCGGCTGGAGATCAATCTCGTGGAGGGAAGTCCGCCAGGACTGGCCAACGAGATCGCGGAGAAGCTACGTGAGTGGACCGGGCGCCGGTGGGTGGTTGCCGTCAGCCGCGAGCCAGGCGAACCGCCCATCGGGGAGGTGCGGCGCAAGCGCGAAGCTGCCGAGCTCGATGAAATCAAGGCCCACCCGGCCGTAAAGGCGATCCTGGACGTTTTCCCGGAGGCCGAGATCAAAGCTGTGCGGCCGCGACCAGCCAAGGCGCAGGACGAGAGCAAGGCCAGATAGAAACAGCACCATTCAAGCCCTGAGACGGCGACGAGCGGAGAGACCATGAAAGACCTGATGGGAATGATGAAGCAGGCGCAGCAGCTTCAAGAGCGCATGCAGAAGCTGCAGGCGGAGCTCGAGGCGCTCGAGGTCGAGGGGCAGTCTGGCGCCGGCCTTGTGAAGGTCACGCTCAACGGCAAAGGCGAAATGCGCCGTTTGAAGATCGATCCGAGTCTGATGAAGCCGGAGGAGACGGAGATCCTCGAGGATCTCGTCATCGCGGCTTTCCAGGACGCGAAGTCCAAGGTCGAAGGAGCTATCCAGTCGAAAATGCAGGAGATCGCTGGCGGCCTGCCGTTGCCGCCGGGGCTCAAGCTCTTCTGATCCCTCGGTCAGGGACTTAAGCGGAGAATGAGCGCAAGCAGGACCATGGCTGGCCCTGAAATCGAAAGATTGGTGCAATTGCTCGGCCGGCTGCCTGGGCTCGGCTATCGGTCAGCTCGCAAGGCAACCCTTGCCCTGCTGAAGCGGCGCGATGATCTGCTCCTGCCCCTTACGGCAGCCCTCAACGAGGCTGCAGCAAAGCTGGTCGAGTGTCCGGTTTGCGGCACGATCGATACTGTGGCCCCATGCACCATTTGCCAGGACCCACGGCGGGATCGTTCGCTCATCGTGGTGGTCGAGGATATTGCGGACCTCTGGGCCCTTGAGCGCGCCGGAGTGGTGAATGCGGTCTATCATGTACTCGGCGGCCATATCTCGCCGCTCGACGGGATCGGCCCAGAACGGCTGAATATTGGTCGTCTTATCGAGCGGGCCCGCGACCCCGCGGTCAAAGAAATTCTACTCGCGCTCAACGCGACCGTGGAAGGGCAGTCTACCGCTCACTACCTGACCGAGCAGCTCGAAGGAACGGGCGTCACGATTTCCCGGCTGGCGCAAGGTGTGCCGGTGGGTGGCGAGCTAGACTATCTCGACGAAGGCACCCTCGCCGCGGCCATCAGGTCACGGCAGCGACTCTAGCGACGACCGCTCCAAGGGAGATCGGCATGCGGTACGTAACACTTCTCAATGGCGCGCGCGTGCCGGCTCTCGGACTTGGAACCTGGGGGATGGGTGAGCGGCGCGGCAGCCGGGCGGACGAGGTGAAGGCGCTGCAGCTTGGGCTCGACCTCGGGATGACGCTCATCGATAGCGCAGAGATGTACGGTGATGGCGGCGCCGAAGAGGTGGTCGGAGAAGCCATCGCAGGGCGGCGGGAATCCGTTTTCCTTGTCAGCAAGGTCTACCCGCACAATGCCTCACGCAGCGGTGCCATTGCGGCCTGCGAGCGCAGTCTCAAACGGCTGAGGACTGATGTTCTCGACCTTTATCTCCTGCATTGGCGCGGTGCGATTCCGCTGCGGGAGACCGTAGAAGCCTTTGAGAAGCTCAAGGCCGACGGAAAAATTCGGGCGTGGGGCGTCAGCAATTTCGACCCCAAGGACATGGCCGACCTCAGCAAAGTGGCGCCGCAGGGATCGTGCATCGTCAATCAGGTGCTCTACCATCTCGGCTCGCGCGGGATCGAGTGGGACCTGCTGCCGGAAGCCCGTGAACAGGGTATTGCAATCATGGCCTATTCGCCGCTCGGCCAGGCCACCATCCTGGGCAACCGAACCTTGAGATCGATCGCCGACAAACATCGTGTGAGCCCAGCAGCCATCGCCCTGGCCTGGGTGCTGCGCCACGATCATGTCTTCACGATCCCCAAAGCCGCGCGTCCAGAGCACGTGCGGGCCAATGCGGCTGCCGCCGATCTCGTGCTGGATGCCGAAGACCTCAAGGCTCTGGACGGAGCCTTCCCTCCGCCTCGCGGCCCAACACCGCTGGCCATGTTGTGATCGCGACCGGCGGATCCACAAACCGGAGAAATTGGAAACCGCGGCGAGCGCGCAACCTGGCTGGAGAAGGGCTTACGGCTCGGCCGCGGTTTCTTTACGACCCGCCGAAGGCCCTGGATTGTGGCGGATCGTGATCTCGACGGTGGGGGAGACGTTCGTTGCGAGAGCGTCCGGCTGCCTGCATCGGGAGAGCGGAGCGAGCCGGTCACCCTCGCAACGATGGCCGCCCTCTCTGGAGCTACGGGGAACTGACCATGGTCGCCCGATGGAGCAGTTGAAGCGATCGGGCTTCAAATTGAACCGGTCAGCGAAATACCCGGCGCTGCCGGTAGGGCAAAGGTCCTTCCATCGGGCGACTCGCAATAGCTGGATGAACACCGCCTGTCGGAGAAATTCCTATGACCTGCTGTAGGGCCATTCCCCCGACGGCAACGGAGACGTTATGCAAAAAAAGAGCACTCCGCTTCCCCCAAATGGGAGATGACGTGAGCTTCGATGCCAACGTAGCGGGGTCCCTGCCGCAGTCCTGACGGTCGCGCTAGTCGACGATCTGGAAACCCTTCCAGTAAGGATCGCGATCATCGACGAAAATCGTGTTGAAGCCAGTCACGCGCGCCCACCCTTCGATGGAAGGGATGATGGCGTCGTAGTCGCCGACCTTGGCCCGTCCGACGATCCGGCCAATGAATTGCGAGCCGATGATGCTCTCGTGCACGAACTCCTGCCCCTCGCTGAGTTGGCCACGGGCAGCCCATTGCGCCATGCGGGCGCATGTGCCGGTGCCGCAGGGCGAACGGTCGATGGCCTTGTCGCCGTAAAAGACCGCATTACGCGCAGTACTGTTCGGCTTCGTGGGTTTGCCCGTCCACATGACGTGGGTCAGGCCTTTGATCTCGGGCTTCTCCGGGTGCACGAACGAGAAGGCTTCGCCGAAGGTGCGCCGCACGATGGGGCTGAGGCTTAGGATCTGGCTCGGCTTGATGTGCTCGAGGCCGCGGAACGCCTCTTGGGGCTCCACGATCGCATAGAAGTTGCCGCCGTAAGCGACATCGACCTTGAGCGGCCCGATGCCCGGCACATCAGCCTCGAGACCCGTGGCGTGCAGGTACGAAGGCACGTTGGTGATGCGCACCCATTCCACGTAAGGGCCGTTCTGGCCGTACTCTGCCACAACCACCCCTGCGGGCGTATCGAGGCGAAGCTGACCAGGAGTCCGCGGTTGCACCAGTCCGCGTTCGATCGCGATGGTCACCGTGCCGATAGTGCCGTGCCCACACATCGGCAGGCAGCCGGATGTCTCGATGAAAAGAATACCGACGTCACAGTCCTCCCGCGTCGGCGGCATAAGGATGGAGCCGGACATCATGTCGTGTCCGCGCGGCTCGAACATCAGCGCCGTCCGGATCCAATCGAACTCGGCGAGGAAGTGCGCGCGCCGCTCCAACATCGTCTTCCCGCTGAGTGCCGGAGCACCGCCGGCGACCACCCGCACCGGATTCCCGCACGTATGCCCGTCGATGCAGAAGAACGTGTGCGTCGCCATGTTGCGTGCTCCTGATCAGAAGCGCTGAGCGTTGTACGGCGTAAGATCAATAGGCGGAGCTTGCTCAGCGACAAGAGCGCCAACCAGCTCCGCAGTAATGGCCGCCTGCGTCAGACCATGATGCGCGTGACCGAACGCGTAAACGACTTTGCTGCTCCAGCGCGCCGTCGAAATCACGGGCAGCGAGTCGGGCAGCGATGGCCGGCAGCCCATCCAATCGACGCGTCCCTCATCTCTGAGGCCGGGGACAAAGGCCTGCGCTTTGGCGAGCATCGCCTCGACCCGCTGCCAGTTGGGTGATGCGGACGTGCTGGCCAGCTCCACGGCTCCACCGACGCGAAGGCCCGTTCTCAGCGGAGACAGGACGAAAGCGTGCTCCTCGAACATGACCGGGCGGCTGAGCGTCACGCCGGGCGCAGCTATGGTTGTATTGTAACCCCGCTCGGTGTCGAGAGGAATCTTGTCACCGAGGCACGCCGCGAGCCGCTTCGACCACGCCCCCGCGGCAACCACGATCCGATCCGCGGAGATCGTCCGGCCTCCTTCCAGAACGACGATGGGCTCGTCGCCACTTGCGATGGCGATTCCGCTAACGGACCCCTCCACGAGCTGCGCTCCACGATCGCTCGCTGCAGAGGTCAGCTTCACAGCCAGATCGAAGGGATCGTTCACGTGAGCGACGCCCGGGAAGAATGCCGCGCGCTGAAAGCGGTCCGACAAAGCGGGCTCGAGCGTCCGAAGCACTGTGCCATCGACGAGCTCGAGCTGAATGCCAAGCTCGACTTGCTCCCGGTACACGGGCTTCATCGCCTCGAACGCCTCGATGCTCTCGAAGACGTAGAGCATGCCGTTGCGATTGAGCTCGCGGCGCAGGCCAAGCCGCGAAAGCAGCCGCTCCCACGCCGGGAGTGCCATCAGCTGCAGCGGAATGATGCCCTGCTTCGAACGTTCTATGCGCGAAGGTGTGCTGGCGAGCAGAAAACGCGCGAGCCAGGGCGCTAATCGGGGCAGATAAGCAGGCCGCACCGAAAGCGGCCCGACAGGATCGATCAGCCAGCGTGCTGCCTGCAGGATCATTTGGGGTGAGGCCAGCGGCTGGATGTCGACATGCGCGATAATCCCTGCATTGCCGCGTGAGGCGGCGCTCAACTCGCCACGATCGATCAGGGTCACGGCATGTCCCTGATCGAGCAGCTTGTGAGCGACTGCCAATCCGATGATGCCCGCCCCGATGATGACAACGTGCATACGAGCGGTCCGACGCGGTTCCCCCAACTTCCCGGCTTTCATGCCCGACAGTGGCGGCGATGTCGAGGTCTGCACAGTTGCTCCCCGAAAAACGGCCTGGCTGTAGCGTGTTTTGTTGACGCGCGCACGCAGGCGGCGTGATATCGGTGCGGGTGGGCCTTTAGCGCGGGTCCTTCGGTGAGCGCTGGATTGGCCCCAAGCCGACTTAAGGGATGGAACATGTCCAAGACGACAGAGGCAGGCCGCAGAAAGCTGCGCTCCCAGGCCTGGTTCGATAACCCGGAAAACATCGACATGACGGCGCTCTACCTGGAGCGCATGACGAACTACGGCCTCACCATCGATGAGCTGCAATCGGGCAAGCCAATTATTGGCATCGCCCAGAGCGGTTCGGACATCACGCCTTGCAACCGGCACCACCTGGAGCTCGCAAAGCGCGTCCGCGAGGGCATCCGTGAGGCGGGTGGCATCGCCTTCGAGTTTCCCGTCCACCCCATTCAGGAGACTCTGAAGCGCCCGACAGCAGCGCTTGATCGCAACCTGCAGTATCTGAGCCTTGTCGAGGTGCTCTACGGCTACCCGATCGACGGCGTCGTTCTCACCACCGGTTGCGACAAGACGACTCCCGCCCAGATCATGGCCGCGGCGACGGTCGATATTCCGGCCATCGTCCTTTCCGGTGGGCCGATGCTCAACGGCTGGTACAACGGCGAGCGCACCGGCTCCGGCACCATCGTCTGGCTGGCGCGCGAGATGCTGGCCAGGGGCGAAATCGACAATAAGCAGTTCATCGAGATGGTGGCCTCCTCGGCGCCGTCCGCCGGGCACTGCAACACGATGGGCACGGCCACCACGATGAACTCACTCGCCGAGGCGCTCGGCATGAGCTTGCCGGGCTGCGCAGCGATCCCGGCGCCCCACCGCGACCGCGCGCAGATGGCCTATCTCACGGGCAAGCGGGCCGTCGAGATGGTGTTCGAGGACTTGCGGCCTTCGAAGATCCTGACGCGCGCCGCCTTCGAGAACGCCATCGTCGTCAACTCGGCGATCGGCGGTTCGACCAACGCGCCCATCCACCTCAACGCCATCGCGCGGCACGTCGGCGTTGAGCTCGACAACGACGACTGGGAGCGGATCGGCTATGACATCCCGCTGCTCGTCAACCTGCAGCCGGCGGGTGAGTACCTGGGTGAGGACTTCTACCGCGCTGGCGGCGTTCCTGCCGTGGTCGCCGAGCTGATCGAGCAGGGCAAGATCCGCGAGGACGCGATCACGGTGAACGGCAAGACGCTGGTCGAGAACTGCAAGGGTCGCTTCTCCACTGACCGGCGGGTGATCAAGCCGTACAACGAACCGCTGAAGAAGCAGGCCGGGTTCCTCAACCTGAAGGGCAACCTGTTCGACAGCGCCATCATGAAGACCTCGGTCATCAGCGAGGAATTCCGGCAGCGCTACCTCTCCAATCCGAACGATCCCAACGCATTCGAGGGCAGGGTCGTCGTGTTCGACGGTCCGGAGGACTATCACGCCCGCATCGACGATCCGTCGCTCGAGATCGACGAGAACACGCTGCTGTTCATCCGCGGCACGGGGCCGGTCGGCTATCCGGGCGGCGCCGAGGTGGTGAACATGCGGGCGCCGGATTATCTGCTGAAGAAGGGCATACGGTCGCTGCCGTGCATCGGCGATGGTCGGCAGTCGGGGACGTCGGGCAGCCCGTCCATCCTCAATGCGTCGCCTGAGGCGGCCAACAACGGCGGTCTGGCGCTGCTGCGGACGGGCGACCGCGTGCGCATCGACCTCAACAAGCGGACGGCCAACATCCTCATTTCGGACGAGGAGCTGGAGCAGCGCCGCAAGGAGCTGATGGCCAAGGGTGGCTACAAGTATCCCGAGAGCCAGACGCCCTGGCAGGAGATCTTCCGCAGCCTCGTCGACGAGCAGAGCCGCGGCGCGGTGCTCAAGAACGCGGTGAAGTATCAGCGGATCGCCGAGACGAAGGGCATTCCGCGCGACAATCACTGATTGGAGACGTCATGGGACCGAAGGCGACGACTGCAACCATGATCTCGGCCATGCGGTACGACGACCCAGCGGCCGCGGTGGACTGGTTGTGTCGCGTCTTCGGTTTCAAGCCGCACGCGGTCTACAAGGACGATGCGGGCAACGTCGTTCATGCCGAGCTGTCGTTCGGCAACGGCATGATCATGCTGGGTCCGAACATCGACAGTCCGTTCGGGCGCTACATGACCATGCCGAAGGACGCGGGTGGACGCTGCACGCAGACGGTCTACGTCATCGTGGATGACGTGGACGCCCATCACGCTCACGCGAGCGCAGCCGGGGCGGACGTCATCATGCCACTGAGGGATGAGTCCTACGGCGGCCGTGAGTATTCCTGCCGCGATCCCGAAGGTCACGTCTGGACCTTCGGGAATTATGATCCGTGGACGCACGCATCAAATACGGCGGCCGCATAAGATTGGAGCGGTTGCGCCCCTCTCAGGCACTGATGAACGCAAGCAGGTCGTTGGTCAGCTGCTCGCGCGCGGTGACCGCCAATCCGTGGGCGCCGCCAGGGTAAACCTTGAGCTCAGAATTCTTCACGATCTTCGCCGAGGCTCGTCCAGCCGCATCGATCGGCACGATCTGGTCGTCATCGCCGTGGATGATCAGCGTCGGCACGTCGATTTTCTTCAGATCCTCGGTGAAATCAGTTTCCGAGAAGGCCTTGATGCAGTCGTAGGTGTTCTTGAACCCGCCCATCATGCCTTGATGCCAGAAGCTCTCGATCGCTCCTAGCGAGACGTTGGCTCCCGGCCGATTGAAACCGAAGAACGGCCCGGAGGCCAAATCCCGGTAAAGCTGCGATCGATCGGCGAGCGACGCCGCACGCAACCCGTCAAATACGCTCATCGGAAGGCCGCCCGGATTATCAGGCGTCTGCAGCATGAGCGGCGGGACGGCGCTCACCAGCGCAACTTTGGCCACGCGACTTGTGCCATGGCGCCCGATGTAGCGGGTGACCTCGCCGCCACCGGTCGAGTGCCCGATGAGGATGACATTGCGCAGGTCAAGCGTCTCGATCAGCTGGGCGAGATCGTCAGCATACGTGTCCATGTCGTTGCCGTCCCACGGCTGGCTTGATCGGCCGTGACCGCGGCGATCGTGTCCGATGGCGCGAAAGCCAGCGGAGGCGACGGCGTACATTTGCGTTTCCCAGGCATCGGAATTGAGCGGCCAGCCGTGACTGAAGATGACCGGCTGCCCGCTTCCCCAGTCCTTGTAGTAGATCTGCGTACCGTCCCGCGTTGAAATCGTAGGCATCCATCGCTCCCACGTGATGAAGTTTGGGTCACGCGGGATAACTTCGGCTATCGAGCGAGGTTGCAGTGCACCTAAGCTCGACAGTCGAATTTGGCCCGAGAACCTTAACTAGGATTGCTCAGCCGCTTTTGGCTGGCTGGAGCCGTTGAGCTTATTCTTCCTTGTGGGGGTACTAGCGCGAGCAAGAATAAAAAGCCCTGACAAAAAAGAGCCTGCCCTGAAAATCATTCAGGGCAGAACTCGATCCTATCTGACGAAATATCGGCCGAGCCGCTACGACCCAGATTACTCCTTCCGTGCCCGCTGGCCGAACAGGATCTTCTGGGCCTCCTTATCAGTGGCGAGGTTCCACTTCTCCCGCTCCTCGGCACCGACGGCCACCGCTCTGGCAACCGCAGGCCGGTCATGGATCCGCTTGAACCACCTTTCCAGATGCGGGAACTCGGCGAGGTCCTGTCCCTGGTTCTTGTATGGCCGGATCCACGGATAGCAGGCCATGTCGGCAATCGAGTACTCGCCGGCGAGGTATTCGCGATCCTTCAGTCTCGTATTCATCACGCCATAAAGGCGGTTCACCTCGTTCACATACCGATCGATGGCGTAAGGAATCTTTTCCTGCGCGTAATTGCGGAAATGGTGGCATTGCCCCGCCATGGGACCAAGGCCTGCCATCTGCCAGAAAAGCCATTGCTCGACCTCGACGCGGGCGCGTTCGTCGGACGGATAGAACTTGCCTGTCTTGCGCCCGAGGTACTGCAGGATGGCGCCGGACTCGAACACGGAAATGGGCTCGCCGCCCGGCCCATCCGGATCGACGATTGCCGGCATGCGATTGTTGGGTGAGATCTTCAGGAACTCGGGCTTGAACTGGTCGCCGCGCATGATGTTCACATACTTCACCACGTACGGCAGACCACACTCCTCGAGCATGATCGTGATCTTGTGCCCGTTGGGTGTCGGCCAGTAGTAGAGCTCGATCGGGCGCTGAGCCATGTCATCTCTCCTCTGCAGGTAGACACGGGTTCACGCGACATATGGCGAGCCGTGCCGCGTACGCGAACAATGCACGACATGGCTGGCTCGCTCCAGCCGGATGGCTGCGACCATTGCGGGAGACGCAGGCGCGCTGGGCGTCTGCTGCATAACAGGCCCCGGAGTACGGATGAGCCCGCGTAGCCGCCGTGCTCGAAATGCCGGCGCTTCTCTACTCCGCCGCCTCCTTCTGAGCCGCCTGAGGACGCCAACGGAGGCGTGGCTCGCGCGCTGCCTTGGTCTCGTCGAGACGACGCCGCGGGGCGAAGCGTGGCGCCTGCTTGAAGCGTTCGATGTCACCGCGCTTGGCCGCCTGAGCAAGGTCACGCAGCGTGGCGATGAAGAGATCGAGGCTTTCCTTCGACTCGGATTCCGTCGGCTCCACCAGCATGGCGCCGTGGACGACGAGCGGGAAGTACACCGTCATCGGGTGATAGCCCTCGTCGATCATCGCCT
>QGVC01000083.1 GCA_003242645.1 Pseudomonadota bacterium | reverse complement strand
GAAGAGCCCGACGAGTATGAACCCTGGGATCAGAGCACCCGCAAATAGATCGCCGACTGAAATTGGATCGGGCGCGAAATTGCCGAGCCTCAGCTGCGCCGTTTGATTAACTCCGGCGAGCAAATCGCCGACAAAAATCAACACCGTCGAGGGCGGAATTACTTGTGCGAGCGTCGATGAAGCGCCGATTGCTCCGGTCGCCATTTTCGGACAGTAGCCCGCCCGCAACATGGCCGGCAGGCTAATGAGGCCCATGGTGATGACAGTTGCGCCAACGACTCCGGTGGAAGCGGCAAGCAGGGCTCCAACAATGATAACCGAAAATGCGAGTCCGCCGCGTAATGGGCCGAACAGCTGGCCCATGGTCGTGAGCAAGGCTTCGGCCAGACCCGATTTCTCCAGGATGAGGCCCATGAAGATGAACAACGGCACGGCCACCAGCACGTCATTGGTCATCGTGCCGAGGTAACGCGACGGCAGCCCGTTGAGGATGGCGTAGTCGAAGGTGCCAAGCTGATTTCCGATAAAAGCAAAGATCAGCGACGTCCCTGCCAGCGTGATCGCAATGGGATAGCCAATCAGCAGCGTGCCGAGCACCGAAAGAAACAGGAGGATCGAGAGGATATCGCCAACTGTCAGAGCTGAGAGCATGGGCAGATCGGCTTGAGAATGCTTCGTTTCAGGTGCGCGGCACTCGAATAGCGTTACTCCGCGGTTCTGGGCGGTGGCAGCAGATCAGGTCTCCCGCCGATGACGAGGACGCTGCGGGCGCAGATCGCCAAACCCTGCAGCATCATAAGGACGCAAAAACCGAGGATGACCGACTTGAGCAGGTAGAGCCCCGGCATTCCGCCGACTTGCGGTGAGGCTTCCCCAAGCCTCCACGAGGCAGCGACATACGGCCAAGCGTAGTACCAGAGCACGATGATCCAGGGGAAAAGGAAGACAATCGTCGACAGAAGGTCGAGCCAGGCGCGCGTGCGAGGGGAGCGGGTTTCGTACAGGATGTCGACGCGCACGTGCCGGTTGACCATCAGCGTAAAGCCCGCGCCGAGCATAAACGCGGCGGCGTGCGTCCAGATGAAGAGCTCCTGCATCCAGACGAAGCCGGTCTGCAGCACGTAGCGGATGATGACCACCGTCGCGCAGATGAGCACTGTGGCCAGCGTCAGGTAGGCGACCGTGCGGCCCACCACGTCGTTGACGGCTTCGGCAAAGCGCACAAAGCCTGCCAATGCCCTCATGTGTGCGCCTCTCCCCGAGTTCTTGTTACCCGAACTTTAACTTTAGCAGCCAAGCCGCGTAGCCGCTAATCTTCTTGCTCGCAAGAGATTATTTTGGCCTAGCCGGCGGAAAGCCGCGGCAAATCGGCAGCAGGACCGAGCAGCAGGGCTCAGAAGTTCCGCCTACGGGCAGCCTCAGTTGCCGAAAATGAGATCGAAGATGGTGCGAGGCGGCCGGCTGCGGCTCGGGCGACGTGGGCGCTGCCTGTAGCCATAATCCTGGTTCCAAGGCGCCCAGGCGGGGAAACCGAGAACGCCTTCTCGTTCGGCGACAGGCCGCCGTGCCACTTCACGCGGTGTCGTATCTCTCAAGACGAGCACGTCCGTGACGCCGTCGACGTTTTCAATGGTGACGGTGCCCTCGTTCCAGCTCCAGACCGACTCCCGATCGCCCTGCCGATGAAGTTGCAAACTGACAACCTTGCTTGCCGGAATATCTACGATAGCGATCTGCTCGATCTGCTCCGGGCCGCTCTCGGCCTGCACGGTCCCGGCGTAGTAGCGCAACAAGCCAATGCCTTTGAGAACGCCGTCCTTCACCTCCCAAGCGAGGAGACGCGGCTCGGCATCGCCGGCCACCTCGAGCGGAACGCGTACTTTTGAGCGTCCCTTGAGATAAGCCGCATAACGGCCGTTCTCCTTGACGACACGCCATCCCTCCATCGCAGCGGCTGGAACGTCTTCCTGAAAGTCCGACGCAACTCCCATCTGCTGCAGGGCAAGGCTCGCATCGGTGTGAGAAGGCATCAGGCGAAGGGCGGTCCGGAAGCTTTCAATGGCGTCATCCCTCTGCCCGAGAGCGTGCTCCACCTCGCCCTTGGCCCAGTAGACGTCTGGATTATCCTTCGAGATCGTGAGGGCCTTCTCAACCTCTCGTAAGCCAAGCTCGGGCTGACCGGTCTGTTTGTAGAGCCAGGCGCGGTAGGCGAAAGCCTCAGCCGAACGAGGATCGATTTCGATCGCGGCTGCCAGATCGGCCTCTGCCTCCTCGAAGGAAGCGGTCTTGGCCAGCGCAAGGGCGCGACCGGCGAGTGCCCGCGCACTTTGCGGATCGATTTCGAGAGCGCGGTTGAAGTCGCGGAGAGCCGAGGGAGTGTTCTCAGCGAACCGGTATGCCTCGCCGCGATCGATGTGCAACTCTGCATTCTCAGGCTCAAGCGCAATGGCTCGGCTGAGGTTCTCGATCGCATCCTCGAAGTGGCCGACCTGCATCGCGGCACGCGCTTGTGCGCGATGAGCCGCAGCGGATCGTCCGTCCAGGGCAATCGCTCGCCGGAAGTCGGTCAGAGCCGAGTAGGGCCGGCCCTGAGCCAGCAAAGCCTGTCCTCGACCGGTGAGGGAAGCTGCGCTTTGCGGTGCGAGGCGGATGGCGCGGGTGTAGTCGAGGGCGGCCTCCTCGGGCCGGCCGAGCTTGAGGAGTGCACTCGCCCGGTTGTTGTAGGCGGCAGCATATCCGGGGGCCAGCACAATTGCTCGGTTTAGATCCTTGATTGCCTCCTCAACCAAGCCGAGCGCAAGCAGAGTATTCGCGCGATTGTTGTAAACGGGCGCATACTCTGGAAACAGCCGTACCGCCTGATTGAAATCGTCGAGAGCAGCTTTGTGCCGCCCGAGCCGGCTATTGGCCACACCGCGGTCGTTGAGGATGGCGGCGCGGCGGTCGGGCGCCAGATCCTGATCCTGAAGCGCCTCGCTGTAGGCAAGGACCGCCTGCTCCACACTGCCACGGAGAAGCGCCGCCGCTGCCTCCTGGGCCTTTGCTGCCGCCAGCTCACCGGCCGCAGTCGCCGGCTCGCTCGTTACGAGAACAAGCGCGAGTGACAGGGCAGCTGCGCGAACCGCGGTCCATGTCAACATGCCTCAAAGCTCCTTCGCCCGCCCCGCGCAACCGTCTCACTATAACGCAGCGGGCGCAGAATCCCGACAGGGTATGAACGCAGCGTTACCCCAACCTGAACGTTGCTCAGCCGCGCACTGCGTCGGCGATGGCCTTGCCCAGCTCCTGGGTGGTGGCCTTGCCGCCCATGTCAGGTGTCATCGCCTCCTGGGCACGGATGACGTCCTCGATCGCCTTCACTATGGCGTCGGCTGCTTCCTTATGGCCGAGCTGCTCCAGCATCATGGCGCCAGACCAGATTTGACCAATCGGGTTGGCAATGCCCTTGCCGGCGATGTCAGGCGCCGAGCCGTGGACCGGCTCGAACATCGAAGGGTACTCGCGCTCGGGATTGATGTTGGCGCCGGGCGCGATGGCGATCGTGCCGGTGGTCGCCGGTCCGAGATCCGACAGGATGTCCCCGAACAGATTGGAAGCAACGATGACGTCGAACCAATCCGGGTTGCGCACCAGGTGCGCGGACAGAATGTCGATGTGGAATTGTCGAGTCTTGACCTCTGGGTACTCCTTCGCCACCGCGGCGAACCTTTCGTCCCAATACGGCATCGAGATCGAAATTCCGTTCGACTTGGTCGCCGAGGTCACTTCGCGCTTGCGGGTCATGGCGAGCTCAAAGGCATAGCGCATGACACGCTCGCAGCCCTTCTTGGTGAACACGGACTGTTGGATCGCCATTTCCAGATCCGTGCCTTCGTAGATGCGTCCTCCGATCGAGGAGTACTCACCCTCGTTGTTCTCACGGACGATGTAATAGTCGATGTCGCCCGGCTTGCGGTCGGCGAGCGGCGACTTCAGTCCCTCGAACATCCGGACCGGCCGCAGGTTGATGTACTGCTGGAATCCGCGCCGGATGGGGATGAGGAGCCCCCACAGCGAAATGTGGTCCGGCACTCCGGGGTAGCCGACAGCACCAAGGTAGATGGCGTCATACGGCCGGAGCTGGTCGAGACCATCCGCGGGCATCATGGACCCCGTCTTCTTGAATCGCTCGCAGCTCCAATCGAAATGGTCCCACTGAAACTCGAAGCCAAAGCGGCGCCCCGCGGCTTCCAGCACCCTCAGCCCTTCTGGCACGACCTCGTTGCCGATGCCGTCGCCCGGGATGACGGCGATTTTCATCTTCTTCTTTGGCGGGTGCTTCTGTGTGTCGCTGGTCATGCCGGCTTGCTCCATCTCGCCCCAATCAAAGCCGTTCCGTGAGGATCCTTCCGCCACGGTTTAGCCGAGTTGGAGGCGCGCGCCAACGTCGGGTAGACGGAGTGACTCGATCTCAGCCGCTCGGAGACGGGTGCCGCCGGCGCGGCTTGCGAGAGGCTACACGCTCCAGAAAGCGCGCCAGCGCCGCCTCATGGGGGCCAAGTCCACGCCGGACCGGTCCGCTGCGTCGCCAGCGACGCTCGAGCTGGCCGTTCACGAAGCTCGTCAGCACAACATCGTGCACGTAGCTCTTGCGGGCGATGGCTGCGGTGTTGCCGAGCAAGTGTGCGACCTCTTTGACGACGGCGACGATCTGGCTATTGCGCTTACGGTCCGAAATCTCCGGGGCGAGCGCCGCCAGGCGATCCCCGGCAAGCGCCGTTGCATGGAAGGTGCGGAAGTCCTTCGCACTCACGCGTCGCCCGGAGATGGTCGAGAGATAAGCGTTGATGTCGCGGGCGGTGATGCAGGTGAGCTCACCGGAGGTGTTATGGTAGCAGAAGAGCCGGGTGGCCCCTAAGCGTTTGAGGCGCCGTAAAGCTCCCGCCAACCTTTTGGACTCAACCTGAGCCTGATGCTCTTTGCCTCCCTTCCCGGGAAAGCAGAGCGCGATCCGGTCGGAGGTGACTTGCACGTGCTGCTGCTTGAGCGTCACCGCTCCGCGGGCTCCCGTCCGCCTCAAGTGAGCTTGTCCTCCAATGCGGATGGCTGACACGTCGATGAGCGCGACGCATGCCGCAACCGCAAGCTCGAACGATCCCGCATGGCAGCTGAGATCGCGGCGGACCGCTCGGCGTATGGCTGGCAGCGCCTTGCAGAACACCATCAGTCGTCGGACTTTGCGTTGCTCCCTCAGCTGCTCCCAAAGCTCGTGATAGATGTATTGGGTGCGCCCGGCCTCATCGCGCCCCAAAGCCTGAATGTGTGCCATCGGGTCACGGGCAATGCGCACGTCTTGCCAGGCCGGCGGAATCGCGAGCCGCAGGATGCGAGCACGCACTTGCGGATCACGAACAAGCGTGCCGTTCTCGAAATAGGAAAAGCCCTTTCCGTGTCTCCGGCGCTCGATTGTTGCCGTCTGTGGCGGAAGATATTTGAGACCAAGGCGGCGTGCCGCCGAGCGCACGCCAGTATCCGCATTCATGCAGGATGTCCTACAACCCGGTTTACAGGAACCGCGCGGCAGGCCGGCGGTTCCTCACCGCAGCCGCAAGTCGCAGCAAATGTGGATGTCACGCGCGGCCGCGGGCAGCCGCGGAAGGCACGAGCATAGGAGCAGGTTGGCCCGTGCCATCGACGCTGGCCACGCCTCGTGACGAGCGCTGGCGCGATCCCAGCCCCTCTTTCTTGGTAAACCAAGCGATCGTTGCTGCGAGCCCTTCGTTCAGGCTCACTTTGGGCGACCATCCGAGCAGAGCGCGAGCGAGCGAAATATCCGGCTTGCGGCGGCGCGGATCATCGATGGGTAGCGGCTGAGAGGTGATGCGCGATGTCGATCCGGTCATCTCGATCACGCGCCTCGCGAGCTCCTTGACGCTGACCTCGGCGGGATTGCCCAGGTTCACGGGCCCGAGCACCTTGCCGGGCAGCCACATCAGACGCAGCAGCCCCTCCACTAGGTCGACCACATAGCAGAACGAGCGGGTCTGCTCGCCATCCCCATAAATCGTGATGTCTCGGCCGGCGAGCGCTTGGCAGATGATATTCGAGATAACGCGCCCGTCGTCCGTGCGCATGCGCGGCCCGTACGTATTGAAGATGCGGGCAACGCGCACTGATGTTCGGCGGG
The DNA here is from genome assembly GCA_003242645.1 of Pseudomonadota bacterium. The sequence goes on along the minus strand of QGVC01000083.1, from coordinate 5,524 downwards.
TGCGCGCGAAGTCATACGTTAAAGCCTCAGCGGCGCGCTTGCCTTCATCATAGCATGCCCTTGGGCCGGTTGGATTGACGTTCCCCCAATAGCGTTCCGTCTGCGGATGAACTTGTGGGTCGCCATAAACTTCGCTTGTCGAGGCAAGGAGAAAGCGGGCGTTCGTCTGCTCGGCAAGCTCCAGAAGATTGCGCGATCCCAGCACGCTTGAGAGCAGCGTATGCACGGGATCGGCTTGATAATGGGCCGGTGAGGCGGAGCACGCGAGATTGAAAATCGCCTCGATGCGCCGACGGCGGGACGTGAGCGCGGCCGGCAGGGGCTCGCAAATATCAGCCTCGACCAAAGTAAATCGTGGTTCTCGTTTCAGGTGTTGCAGGTTTTCGAGAGTTCCGGTCCGGAGGTTGTCGAGGCAGATCACTCGCGCACCGTCAGTAATCAGAGCATCGCAAAGATGCGAGCCCAGGAAACCCGCCCCTCCCGCCACGAGGACGAGCTTGCCCTTTGAGTTACTCATTGAAACTCTCTCCAGTTCTTCACGATCTGGCGGGTCCGGTCGGCGTCGTGATCCAACGCACAACTTTGGATCGGGTTTCGATGAGCGATTTCCCGTTATTTCGCTCTCACTGCGCCTGAAGGCTTCGGGTTAACGACGACGGTGCTCGAATTGAGCGGCTCTGCAGCGCTTCTAGAAGATATTTTTCCAGCTCGGCCGCACGATGCGCGGCGGTGTGATTGGCAAGCACTCGGCGGCGCGCGGACTGCGCCAGACGGCGGCGGCGCGAGTCTGGAATGCTGAGCAATGCGGCCAGCACATCCTCAAGTCGCGTCGCAATGATAACGTCCCGATCGGGCTTAAGGATCGTTTCAAGTCCAGGCCATGGATCGGAAATAATTGCGGTTCCGCTGGCGGCAGCCTCGAATAATCTGACGCTGGGGCTATAGCCCGCGCGCACCATGCTCGCGCGTGTTACGTTGAGCGTGAAGCGGCTCGCTCCATAAAAAATTGGATGCTGCTTGGGCGAAATGTGCTCGATAAGCTCCACATTGGCTGGCCAAGAAATGCTCTTCGGATACTGCGCGCCAGCAACCGCGAATTTGAGATGTGGCGCGCGTTTTGCTGGCTCGATGAGCAACCGCTGGAGCAATGGCTGCCGGTCGGGACTATAGGTGCCGAGAAAGCTCAAGTCCCATCGGTATGACGTCCGAATGGGCGCATAAAGATCGGGATCAACGGAGCAATAGAGCGCGCGGGCTGCAGGGGCCCCGTAGACCTGTTCTATTTGAGACAGAACCGGGCCGCCCGTGAACGACAGGTATAGATCGTAACCGGCAATTTGATTTGGAGAGAGATACGAGCACGTGCCGTTGTCGAGCTTATCGAGTGTAACGGGTGTATCGATATCGTAGAAGGCTCTGATGCCGCGTGCGGTTGCTTGCACAAAATGTCCAACGGCGATTCCATCGGGGACATATGAGCCGACGATGACTGCATCGGCGGAAGCAATTGCTGCGCGATGGAACTCTAAATCTGACAGACTTTCGTAGAATACGAGCTTGCAGTAGTCGGGATCTATTAGGTCCCGTGTCGCTGCGTACCAGGAAACATCGCGCTCGAGAAACAAGATGTCGTGGCCGCGTGCCGAAAGCGCCTTTAGAAGCGATCTATAGGTCGTTGCGTGTCCGTTGCCCCAGCTCGATGAGAGGCTCAGCCCAAGCACGACAATCCGCAGCCGGCGACTGCTCACATCGATCTCCCATTCCGTGATTTTTCCGACGCGATCCGGCGCAAAATTCGATCGACCTGCGCCCCTCTGAGCTCGTACGTGTGCTCTGCCAAAATGCGCTGCCGCGCAGCGCGGCCGATGTTGCGTGCGATTTTGGGCGTCAGCGCTTCGAGATGCGCCAGGACATCCTGGCCATCGCGGGCAACCAGGATTTCTTCGCCAGGTGTGAGGAACTGCTCAATTCCTTGCCAGGCATCTGTGATCAGGCAGGCGCCCGCTCCTGCCGCCTCGAACACCCGTGTCGCTGGCGAATAGCCGATGGCTGCCATGCTGTCGCGCGCGATATTTAGGACAGCGAGCGGCGTCGCATTGAAGGCATTGTGCTCGTAGCAATACACGTGACCTACGTGACGAACGTTGGCAGGGAGTTGGTGTGCCTCCCAGCCATTTCCCCCGATCAAAAATTGTTTATCCGGCGCTGCGCGCGCCGGCGCTAGAAAAAACTCCTCGACGCGAGCTTCCCGGTCAGGTAGCCGATTTCCCAAAAACGCGAGGTCAGCCGAGAAACGCGGATCAGGTCGCACGGGATAATGCGTCGTTGGATCGAGCGCGTTATAGACAGGCTCCACAAAACGTGCACCGAGCTCCTGATAAGCCGCTACAACGGGAGGACCGCCTCCGTAGGTAAGGACGGCATCGAGCTGGTGCAGAACGCGGCGCAAGGGATGATTCGGGTTGCTCCGCATGTGGGCGAGCGTTGCCGGAGCATCGACGTCCCAGAAAATCCGGTTCGCCTCAAGCCGTGCATATTCGAAAATGCCTGCGAGAAGCTCGTCGTCGAAAACACCGACCCCGCTTGCCTTGACGACAACATCGGCCGTGCGGGCTTCCGCGAGAACGGCCGCGACACCTTGCGGCGTGGCGGGATAGACCCGTGTTGTTGCCCAGCTGGGCGGCTCGATATCGCGGTGCTGCTGCCGGTCGAAGGCATCGGGCTCGTAGAATGTGATTTCGTAGCCGCGTCGAGCGAGTGCTTCCAGAAGTCCGCGGTAATAGGTGGCGGCCCCGTTCCAATAGGCGGACAGAAGACTCGACCCATAGAAGGCGACCTTCATGCGGCCACCTCCGCCGGCTCGGGGCGTATGCCGTCGACAATCCTCAACAGCTCCTCGACACGGTGCCGGCAGGTGTGCCGGCTCCGGATCGTCGCCAATCCGTTGGCAGCGAGCGCCTGGCGCAATTCAGCGTCATGTTTCAGCGCCAAGAGATGTTTCAGCATTTCCGCAGGGCTGCGGGCGAGGAGGAAGTCCTCGCCAGGGCGGAATAAACGCTCGGTGTCGTCCCAGGGGGCCGAGACAAGCGGAATTCCACACGCTAGCGCTTCAAAAACGCGGATCGTCGGGATGCCGGGCAAACGCTCCGCGTAGAGCCGCCGCGGCACGTGCACCGTCGCGAGGTGGTGCGAGAAGACATCCGGCACGTGCGCATTGGGCAGCCATCCGAAATAGCGTGCACCGTACGCTTTCAGCGTTTCAATGGCTTCATCCGGGTAGCGCACGCCGTAAATGTCGAGGGGAAATCCGGCGTTGGCAGCAGGCCGCAAAAGATAATCCGTAATTTCCTCGGATCGCTCGTCATCGCCCCAGTTGCCGATCCAGACGAGCCCGCTTCGGATCGTCTCCTGCTCAGGAGGCCGAAATAGGCGAATATCCGCTGCCTCGTGCCAAACGTGCACATTTTTCCCCCAGCCCCGTCGCCGATAGACTTCTGCCAGTGCTTCCCCAAACGCGAGGATCGCGTCGTAGCCGTCGAGGTCGAAGCCGGCGATTGCATCAGGTTCGCTCACGGTGCGATGATGCGTGTCGTGAAAAAGCAGCGTGAACCGTCCGCCACGCGCTTTGATCCGGCCAAGACCGCTCACCAGCCACGGCTCGTTCCACTCGTGGACGATGACGACATCCGCATTCGCGACGCAGGCCTCGAGATCAAGACCGGGACCGTAGGAAACGGGCTGCAGCTCAGGATAGGCCGCAGCGAAGGCCGTGAGCGCGCGCGGGCTGTGATCCGCCAGGAGATTGGCTATGCTCCAGCCATCGCGGGGCTGAAACGCCACCACGTCATGGCCGAGCTCGATAAGCTCCCGGAGTACCCCGCGAAGAAAATGAGCATTTCCGTTATTCCAGCATGAGGCTAGGGAATGCGCGAAATAGACGAGCCTCATGCCAGAACCTCATCACCGGCCCGTTGACGCCGTTTCGAAAGCAGACCTCCGTAGATGGCACGCACCTTAGCGGCCATTACTTCGGGTGTGTATCGGCGTGCACGCCGGCGTGCAGCGGAAGCGTAGAGCGTGCGCTGGCGGGCGTCGCCGGCGAGCTCCTCGATGGCATTGGCGAATGCAGCGTCATCATCGGGCGGGACGAAATAGGCGGCACCCTCCCACAGCTCGCGGAAAGTTGGGATATCCGAAAGCACCAGCGCGCAGCCGGCTTCGGCTGCCTCAAGGGCTGCCAATCCGAATGGCTCATAACGTGCCGTCGACACAAAAATCGGCTTCGCGGCGAGCCACTCGGCAATCTGGCCGTCGCTCAAATTGCCAAGCGTCCGCACATGCGAAAGCTTGATGCTTGTCCGGTTCGGGCCCTTGAGCGGCCCAGCGGCGAAAACAGGGAGTTTCAGGCGCGCGGCCGCCGCGTCCAGCGTGTGGAGATTCTTGCCTTCGTCCCACAGGCGTCCTGCGGTAAAGGCGAAAGGTGTATCGGGAATTGCGCCCTCGGGAAGCGGCTCACGCACGCATGGCCTGCGGCCATTGTAGACTACCCTCGGAGGAGTCGGGAGGTCATAAACGGTCTGGATTGTTCGAGCAAAAGCCGCACTCGGCGCAATTATGGCGTCCGCTTTCGCGAGACCTCGCGCCATAAGCTCCTTATGCCAGCGAAATTGGCGGGACATGGGGCGAGTGCGGACGGCCTGCCACCAGCTGGCCATGCATGAATGGCACACGGCGACGACTGGCACAGGAAATCGCGGACCTGCCGCCAATGTAGGACTGTTGAGATGGACGATTGCGCTTCCATCATCGCGCGCCACCTCCGCCACCGTAGCAGCGGCGTCGAGCACGTCCTCGGGGCACGTCGCGGTCCAGTCGAGGGGGAGGTCAAGGCAGATCAGCCGCAATCCAGGGATTCGACGCGCAGCAGATTTTTGCTCTGGGCTGGGCGGCGGGCCGAGCACGCATAAGGTCGTTTCGGTATCGTAGGCTCTAAGCCCCTGGGCGAGGTCCAGTGCGTACTGCCAGACGCCTCCCACCGCATCGGCAGTCATGAATACGCGAAGGGTGCCGGAATGTGCTAGTTCTGGCAGCATGTTGCCTCCAATTCGGATAAGGGGCGCGGCCTCTCGTCCTGGAGCTCACTGAGCTCAGTGAACTGAGCGAGGTAGTGGGCGTGTGCCCGCTCCCAGGCGTGATCGTCCGGAGCGCCCCAAAGGCGGTAGTAGTCGGGGGAGCTGGGATAGGGATAGAGCGGTACGGGATCGTTGGCCCAGACGCCATGAGACTGGAGCTTTTCACGCCATTCGGCGATCTGGCGCGCATCGTCGTCGGCCATCTTGATGAGGTTTGCCTGCACAAACGGAACAGTGCGGCGGGCGTAGATGAGTCGTTCGGCAAGCTCGTCCGTTGACAGCCGGCAACGCTTTGCCAGCACGTCGCGTCCTTCGGCACTCAGGCTTTCGACACCCGCCTCGATCGAGACACACCCTGCGTTTCCGAGAGCGTCGATCAATTCAGGTTTCCA
>QGVC01000455.1 GCA_003242645.1 Pseudomonadota bacterium | reverse complement strand
GACCAGACTTACGATTACCTCGTGCCTCGAAGTGCGACGGTCGAGCCGGGCTCGTTCGTGCTCGTGCCCTTCGGCCCGCAGCATCGCATCGGCGTGGTCTGGGACCGGGCGACGGATTCAGAACGGGAGGTCCCCGCCTCCAAGCTGAAGCCGGTCATGGAGGTGCTGGACGTCCCTGCTTTGCCGACCGTATCGCTACGGTTCGCTGAATGGATCGCGCGCTACACCCTGGCCCCCCTCGGGATGGTGGTACGGATGATGATGGGCGCGCAGGCGGTCTTCGAGCCGGCGAAGCCTCGCTTCGGCGTCCGCATCGTCGAGGGCGCACCCGAGCCTTCCCGGATGACACCAGCGCGGAAGCGGGCCATCGAAATTGCCAGCGATGGGCAGGCACGCGCAAAATCCGCGCTGGCAGCGGAGGCGGGCTGCAGCACTGCTGTGATCGACGGGCTGATCGAGGCGGGCGTGCTCGTCGAGGTTGCCATTCCCGAGAAGCGCTACCCGGTGCCGCGGCCGTCGCACAGCACGGTCCAGTTCGGGCCGGAGCAGGAGCGGGCGGTTCACGCCCTGCGCTCGGCCGTCGACGCGAACAATTTTTCCGTGACCTTGCTCGACGGCGTCACTGGTTCAGGAAAGACCGAAGTCTATTTCGAAGCCGTCGCCAGGGCGCTGGAGCGGAACCGGCAAGTGCTGATCCTGCTGCCGGAAATCGCGCTGACGAGCCAGTTCCTCAACCGCTTCGAAGGGCGCTTCGGTTGCAAGCCCGTCGAGTGGCATTCGGCGCTCGCCTCGGCGGAGCGTGGCCGGGTCTGGCGTGCCGCGGCGACAGGCGAGGCCCGGGTGGTCGTGGGGGCGCGCTCGGCGCTGTTCCTGCCGTACCGTGAGCTGGGCCTCATCATCGTCGATGAGGAGCACGACAGAGCTACAAGCAGGACGACCGGGTGCATTATCAGGCCCGCGACATGGCGGTCGTGCGCGGCCGCCTGGGACGATGCCCGGTCGTGCTCTCCTCCGCGACGCCCTCGATCGAAACTTATGTCAATGCCCGCACAGGGCGGTACCGCCACCTCGTATTGCCGAGCCGCTATTCCGGTACGGCACTGCCTGACATCGAGGCGATCGACTTACGGAAGCACCCCCCCGAGCGGGGCCGCTGGCTCTCGCCCGTGCTGGTCGAGGCGATTACAGAGACAGCCGCCAAAGGGCAGCAGACGCTCCTGTTCCTCAACCGGCGCGGCTACGCTCCGCTGACGCTTTGCCGGACCTGCGGCACGCGCATCGAATGCCCGCAGTGCTCCGCATGGCTCGTGGAGCACCGCTTCCGGCGCAAGCTCACCTGCCATCATTGCGGATTTGCACTGCCGGTTCCCGAGAAGTGCCCCAAATGCGGCGACGCGGAATCGCTCGTCGCTTGCGGCCCGGGTGTAGAGCGAATCGCCGAGGAGGTGATGGAGCGGTTTCCTTCGGCCCGCCTCGCACTGCTCTCGAGCGACCTGGTGCCAACTCTTACCGAGATGCGCAAGGTGATCGCGGCTATCGAGAACCGCGAGGTGGACATTATCATCGGGACACAGATCGTCGCGAAGGGTCACCATTTTCCCGATCTCGCGACCGTCGGGGTGGTCGACGGCGACCTTGGCCTCGGACAAGCCGATCCGCGCGCAGCCGAACGCACCTTCCAGCTATTGCATCAGGTCACAGGCCGAGCCGGCCGCTCGTTCGCTCAGGGTCGCGGATTCGTGCAAACCTACATGCCCGACCATCCGGTGATGCAGGCGATCATCTCCGGCGACCGCGAGGCCTTTCTGGATCGTGAAGTCAGCCAGCGCCAGGCAGCGACCTTGCCGCCGTTCGGTCGGTTGGCGGCACTCATTATTTCTGCGGGCCAGAAGGAGATTGCTGAGGCCTACGCTCGCCAGGTCGTCCGCCGGGCACCGCGCGCAGAGAGGATCGAGGTGCTGGGCCCGGCAGAAGCACCCCTCGCGATCATCCGCGGACGGCATCGCTGGCGCATCCTGGTCAAATCACCCCGAGACGTTGATCTCCAGGCCTACTTGCGGGCCTGGCTATCGGCGGTCCCGGAGCCGAAGGGGGATCTCCGGTTGACGGTCGATATCGATCCTTACAATTTCCTTTAGAAACGGCCTCGTCTGAGCTTATTGGCGCACCCGCCGGGCAGGGACGAAATGCGGCATTGAGAGCCGATCCCGGCGGTTGATGGCCTGCGTTTGCCGTGTTAGAGGGGACCCGGCTTCTGGGAGGGTACGAAGCGGTGCGGCGTGCCCTTTGCAGATCCGCCTTCGCCCGCGGGTGACCGCCGCGTGGCCATTGCTTTCATTTCCTCAATGCGACGAGGCCGTTCGACGTGGCGACCGACGAACCGATATTGTCAGGCGTAGCAGGGCGCTACGCATCGGCACTTTTCGAGCTGGCCCAGGAGGAGCAACAGCTCGAGCAGGTAGAGCAGGACCTCACCACCTTTCAACAGCTCCTCGATATGAGCGAGGATTTGAGGCGCCTTGTGCGCAGTCCGGTCTTCTCGAGCGAAGAACAGTTGGCAGCCATTTCCGCCATCCTCGACCGAGTGGGAATCGGCGGACTCGCAGGTAACTTTCTCAAGGTCGCGGCGCACAACCGGCGCCTGTTCGCCGTGCCGGAAATGATCAAGGCGTTCCACACGATGTGCGCGAGGGCTCGCGGCGAGGTCGAGACTGACGTCGTTTCTGCCTTCCCGCTGAAAGACGAGCAGATGGAGGAGCTGAAGGAGGCTCTGAAGGGATCCGTAGGCAAGAACGTCAAGGTGCGCCTCAAGGTGGATCCCAAGCTTCTCGGCGGGCTCGTCGTGAAGATCGGCAGCCGGATGATCGACTCGTCGCTGCGAACA
>QGVC01000454.1 GCA_003242645.1 Pseudomonadota bacterium | reverse complement strand
CATCAAACCCTTGTGCCAGCTGCACTCCTGCGTCGAGAAGCTGCCGCGCGCGCTTGTCGTGATTGAAATGAATGAGGATCGTCCGGTACGGCATAGGTCGGCGCCTTTCTCCGTTAACGCACTACCCAATCAGTCGGGCCAAAGCGTTGAAAGAGCCTTGATAGACGTCAAGGCCGTTTCACTATTAACAGGCCAGAAGGCTTTTCGGCTCCGCATCGGATCTATTTGGACCCGATGACACATGGTTCGCGGGGTCGGCGTTAACTTCGACGGTTCTCAGGCAAGCGGAGAGCTGCTGGGTAGGACCGTGGGCGAATTCATTGTTATTGTTTGATGTCGACCCCACGTGATGCGTTGTAACGCCAGCCTACCGATTGCGAGCCGATGAGCCCAGCGGGGTGCCAATGACGAATTCGGACAGCCAAGCCGAAATCAAAGCGTTTCTAGCCAACCCCGCTTCTTATCCGGCAGGCCCCGATCGGGTTGAAATATTCGAAACACACGGCGCGCTCGTATTTCTTGCCGGTGAGGAGGCCTGGAAGATCAAGCGGGCCGTGCGCTTTCCCTACATGGATTTGTCGACGCTGGAGAAACGGCGCGCTGTATGTGAGCGCGAAGTCGAGATCAACCGCAAATGGGCGCCACAGATTTATCTCGGCTGTGTTCCCATAACCCGGGAAAGTAACGGCCGGCTTTGCTTCGATGGTAAAGGGGAGCCGGTGGAGTGGGCCGTGCGGATGCGCCGGTTTGCTCAATCGGACTTGCTGGGGAGCATCGCTGATACGCGCGGTATCGACCGGGAAATGGCGCGCAGCCTGGCCGATGCCGCGTTCGAAAGCCATGCGGCAGCCCAACGCGCGGATAATCCAAACGGCGCCGAACGCTTTGGCGACCTCGTCAATTCCGTCTCGCGTAACCTCGCCGGGGTTTCCGACATTCTGGGAACAGAAGAAACAGCACGATTTCGCCAGCTCGCGGAAATTCAGCACGCCCGTGCGGCCGCTGTGTTGGACCAGCGGGCAGCGCAAGGGTTCGTACGCCGCTGCCACGGAGATTTGCATCTTGGCAACATCGTCATGTGGGACGGGCGGCCCACATTGTTCGACGCCATCGAGTTCGACGAGGAGCTCGCCACGATCGATACGCTTTACGATCTGGCGTTCCTTTTGATGGATCTCGATCACCGAGGGCTGCGGCCCGCGGCCAACATCGTGCTCAACCGCTATCTCTGGCGCTCGCAAGAGGACTCTGACCTCGACGGGCTAGTCGCGTTACCGCTCTTCCTCGGCCTTCGCGCTGGCGTCAGAGCCTTGGTTACAGCCGAGCGGGCCCAGCAGGAGCAGGCGAGCCAAAACCAGGAAGCCGCCGTTCAGCAGTCGGCGCGGGCACGGGGCTACCTGAGATCAGCCCTGGGCTATCTCACTCCCTCAGAGCCTGCTCTGGTTGCTGTCGGAGGATTGTCGGGGACGGGCAAATCGACACTGGCTGCTGCGTTGGCACCGCGCATTGGGCCATGTCCCGGCGCCGTTCACCTTCGGAGCGATTTGGAGCGGAAGGCCCTTTTTGGTCGAAAGGAAACCGAGCGGCTCGAAGCCGAAGCCTACACAAAGGACGTCACCGCGCGCGTCTACAGCCTGCTGATGAAAAAGGCACAGCGCATATTGGCCGCCGGACATGGCGTTATCGTCGACGCAGTCTTCGCAGCAGAAAACGAGCGCCGCGCGTTGGAGAAAATCGCCGAAGAAGCCCGCGTGAAGCTCAAAGGCTTATGGCTTACGGCGCCGCCAGAAATCTTGATGAAGCGGGTCGCTCAGCGCCGGAACGATGCCTCTGACGCGACTGTTGATGTCGTGAAACTGCAGCTTGGATATGAGATCGGGTCGCTTTCGCCGGCATGGACGACCATCGACGCCGGTCAGGATCTGGAGGGGACGGTCAAGGACGCCGAGGCTGCGCTGGTGAAATGAAAAGTCGTGCTTACGGCGACGACGGACGATCCAAAGAGGCCATACGATGACCATTCGAAATCTGGAGTACCTGCTGGCGCCGAAATCGGTCGCCATGATCGGGGCCAGCCCAGAGCCCGGTAGTGTGGGGCTGGTCGTCACCCGCAATCTGCGCTCAGGTGGCTTCAAGGGGCCGATTTGGCTCGTCAATCCGCGCCACACGGACATCGACGGCGTGCCGTGCTATGCCTCAGTGGACGCGCTGCCAGGAACGCCGGATCTGGCGGTCATCGCCACACCTCCTCATACGGTTCCGGGTTTGATCGAGGAGCTCGGTCGAAAAGGGACGCGCGCAGCTGTCGTCATCACGGCTGGAGTCCGTGGCGACCTGCAGCAAGCGATGCTCAATGCAGCCAAGCCCAATCTCTTGCGCATCCAAGGGCCGAACTGCATTGGATTGATGGTTCCTGGCATTGGCCTCGATGCGAGCTTTTCGCATCGCCGGCCGCTGCCCGGCGATCTGGCCTTCCTGTCTCAATCAGGCGCGCTGGTCACGGCCGTCATCGACTGGGCAGCCGACCGACAGATTGGTTTCTCCCACGTCGTGTCGCTTGGCGACATGGCGGATGTCGACTTCGGCGACATGCTCGACTACCTCGCCGGCGATCCGAAAAGCAGGGCGATCCTGCTCTATATGGAGGCGGTAACGCACGCTCCGAAGTTCATGTCGGCTGCGCGTCGCGCTGCGCGCTCCAAGCCAGTGATCGTCGTCAAGGCGGGAAGGCACGAGGCGGGATCTCAGGCGGCGCTCTCACACACCGGCGCGTTGACCACCCAAGCGCGCCACCGAAGAGAGAAGTGAGAATTCCGGGGGTGAGCGGCGTGTTAAAAAAAAAAAAACCCACAAGTAACCATGTCAGGCAACAAACACCAAGCAATAA
>QGVC01000453.1 GCA_003242645.1 Pseudomonadota bacterium | reverse complement strand
GACGAGATCATAGGCTACGGCGAGCGGCGTGCGCACAGCGCGACCGATGTGGCGTGCCCGCGATGCGGCGCGCGGCCCGGCGGCCTGTGCAAGGAAGGCGGCGAGTTTCTGCCTCCGCTGGACGTCCACTTGGAGCGCGCGGAGGCACACTTGTGAGCGGCGATGACTTTTAAGCACCGCCTCTACTTCGACACCGAGGTCGTCGCGCCGCACCCTGGTGCCTTGAACAGTAATAGCGCCCAGTACATCGGCCTCGACAACTATGCGCGGCACCCGAAGACGCGCATCTGCCTTGTGGCCTACGCCATCGACGACGGCCCTGCTAGCGTATGGGATACGCGATTCGACGTGCCTGATGACTTCGCGTTGGCGTGGAATGCACCGGACGTGCAGATCGTCGCGCATAACGCGCAGTTCGATCGCGTCGTCACCATGCACAAGTGGCCGTTCGCCGTACCGCCGATCTCCCGATGGTACTGCACGCGGGCGTGCGCCTACGCCCACGGGTTGCCGGGCGAGCTGGACTTGCTCAGCAAGATATTCGCGCTCGGCGAATACGCAAAGAAGGCAGCGCGCGGCAAAGAGCTCGTCGAATTGTTCTGCGAGCGCGCGGCGGACCCTGACGAGCATCCGATCGAATGGCTCGAGTTTCAGGAGTACGCGCTTTACGACGTCATCGCGATGCGCGAGCTGACGAAGCGCATGCCGACGTGGGCCTTCGGCGAGTTCGAGCAGCGCGTCTACCATCTTGATCAGGAAATCAACGATCGTGGTTTCGCCGTCGATCCGCAGCTCGCGCAGGCGATGATCGAGGCGAGCACATGGGCGCAGGAGCGGCTGAATGCCCGCATCCAGGCCATCACCGACGGGATCATCCAGAAGGGCACGCAGCGCGACAAGCTCAAGCAGTGGTTCGAGGCTAACGGCCTCGCCCTCGACAACATGCAAGCTGAGACGTTGCGCAAGGTCGAGCGCGACGCTGACGCGGGTGCCATCGAAGTGAGCCCCGAGCTGCGAGAGCTGGTGCAAATCCGGTTGCTCTCGGCGAAGTCGTCGATCGCTAAGTGCCGCACGCTCCTGAGCACGGTCAGCCCCGATGGGCGTATGCGCTACACCGTGACCTACGGAGGTGGCGGTCGGAACTTGCGCTTCGCGCACAAGGGCTTTCAGCCCGGCAACATGCCCCGCCCCAGCCGCGCCCGCAAGAGCCCTGAGCAGCAGCGCGCTGTTGTCGAAGCGCTCAAGGGCGGTTATGCGACGACGATCTGGGGTGACGAGACGATGGCCGCGTGCGCCGACGCGATCCGTGGGCTCATCGTCGCGGCGCCCGGCAAGAAGCTCATGTCCGTCGATTGGAGCAACATCGAAGGGCGCATGCTCGCGTGGTATGCAGGTGAAGAGTGGAAGCTCAAAGCCTACCGAGATAGGGACGCGGGCCTTGGCGAAGACGTTTACAAGATCGTCTTTCACCGCATGACAGGCACGCCGTTCGAGGCGATCGACGACTTCCTGCGCCAGCAAGGCAAGGGCGCGGACCTTTCGATGGGTTACGAAGGCGGCGTTGGTGCCTACCTCAACATCGCGCAGGCATACCAGCTCGATCTCGTAAGACTCGCTGCGTCCGCGCCGCAGCAGCTCCCGGCCGAGTGCATGGCGCGCGGCGCCGAGGATTGGGAGCGACTGTCCAAGGGCGATGCCGAGGACGACGAGAAGGCGGCGGACGAAGACAAGACGTTCGGGCTGCCGCGCGAAATCTTCATCGCCTGCGCCGCGTCGAAACACGCATGGCGCGGCGGGCATCCGGCGACCGTCCAGTTGTGGCGAGACCTGTTGGAATGCGCCAAAGCCGCCGTGGCGAACCCTGGAAAGCTGTTCCAGTGTGCGAACGGCAAGGTGCAGATGGCGTGCGACTCGAAGCTCGATTGGCTCTCCGTGCGCATCCCGTCAGGCCGTCAGATCATGTTCGCAAAGCCTCGGCTCCGCGTAGTTGTCAAGAAGGATAAGCGGGGGCGCGAGTACACGAGCGAGTCACTGACGGCGCTGAAGTCGCCGTCGTGGCATCGGCAGCATCTTTACGGTGGGCTCCTCGCCAACGCCATCACGCAAGGTGGCTGCCGCGACATCCTCGCGTCGAAGCTGCTGCGCGTCGCCGAAGCCGGTTTCCCGATCGTCATGCACATTCACGACGACGTGATAGTAGAGGTCGACGCCAACGACCCTGTGCTCACACTCGAGCGCTTGAAAGCTGAAATGTTGGTGCCCGAGCCCTGGTACGCGGACTTGCCGCTAGCGGCCTCGGGCTTCGAAACGACGAGGTTGCACAAAGAATGAAGCGGACCTACAGGGAGCATATCGGTTACGTGCGCCGAGCCCCGTATCTAATCGTGATGCCGGAGTCGAAGCTGTGGATCGGCCCGTATCGCTGCTTCCACCATGCGTTCGCTGGGCGGGCGCGACAGGCCGACCCATCGAAATGGTTCGTCGTGCCGGCGAGCTGGAAGCCTCCCGGTTGGCAGAGGCTCGATCCGTGGGAAGGCTGGGTGAAGCTCGATGAGCCGCATCGCTTCATTTATCGCAGGCCGGCGGTGCTGAAGCCTCCTACTCGGGTTTGCAAGAACGGGCACTTCAGCCCGCGCTATGCGAACCGAGGCTGCCAGCAATGCCGATGGGAGCGACACAAGGCGTGAGTGCGAAAGGCGCCTACTACAACGAGAACGACGCTTTCGCCGCCGAGTGGCTGCGAAGGCTCATCGCTTCCGGGCTCATCGCTCCAGGTGAAGTAGACGAGCGGAGCATCGAAGATGTACGACCTGGCGACCTTCGAGGATTTACTCAATGCCACTTCTTCGCCGGCATCGGTGGGTGGAGCCTGTCTTTTATCAACATTTAACC
>QGVC01000082.1 GCA_003242645.1 Pseudomonadota bacterium | reverse complement strand
AAATCCCCCTTCCCCTGGCCCGCCCCGTCTCCCCGAGGCGTTCGATGTCCTCCGCCGTCGCATCGCCTTCGTTGATCAGGAAGTTGCAGTGCATCTCTGAAACCTTCGCGCCACCTATGCGCATGCCGCGGCAACCAGCAGCGTCGATGAGCTTCCAGGCGCTTTGCCCCGGCGGGTTCTTGAAGGTCGAGCCGCCGGTTCGCTCGCGGGTCGGTTGGTTCTCCTCCCGGTACTGAGCAACCTCTTCCATCTGCTTGAGGATTTCCGCGGTCTCGCCGGGTCGGCCTTGGTATGTGGCCTCGGTGAAGATCCAGTCCGAGGGCACGCTGCAGTGCCGGTAGCTGTAGCCCATCTCGGCAACCGAAAGCACATGGATGGTGCCTTGGCGGTCGACAGCGCGGGCCTCGACGAGCACATCCTTGGTTTCCGTTCCATGGGCGCCGCCATTCATCCGTAGGGCACCTCCGATCGAGCCCGGGATGCCGCGGTAGAACGCAAGACCGGCTATTCCAGCATCAGCGGCTGCACGCGCAACTTTCACATCCGGCACGGCCGCTCCGACGCGCAGGCGGTGACCTGGCTCAGGTTTGATGTGCGAGAAACCACGTCCCAGCCGGATGACGACGCCCGGAATGCCGCCGTCTCTGACCAGCAAGTTTGAGCAAAGCCCAATGACGGTTACAGGCAGCTCAGCAGGGGCCTGCGAGAGAAAGTAGGCGAGATCCGCCTCATCGGCAGGCGTGAAAAGGACTTGTGCCGGACCTCCAACCCGAAACCAGGTGATGCTCGACAGGTCGAAATTGGCTACCAGCCGGCCTCTGAGGTCTGGCATTTGGGCAGCCAGCTCCCGGCTCAAATCAGGAAAGCTCATCACGCAACTCCCGCCCGTTTGGGCTCGCCGCCGAGAAGCTCGGGAAGAGCGTGAGCCAAGTCGGTCGAGTTGCCAGCCCCGAGGCAGATCACGATGTCGCCTGGCTCGGCGATCTGCTGAATGACGGAGACGACCTGCTGTTCATTTCCGACGGGAAACACGGAGGCGTGCCCCGCGCACCGGATGCCTTCTGCAAGCGATTCATGATCGACGCCATCGATCGGCGTCTCGCCCGCAGAGTAGAGCGGCGTGACGATGACAGCGTCTGCGGCCTGAAGTGACGTGCAGAAATCCTGGAACAGATCGCGCACACGCGTGTACCGGTGCGGCTCGATCACGGCAATCACGCGGCCGCTGGCTCCTGCGCGCGCGGCCTTGAGAACCGCAGCGATTTCGGTCGGGTGGTGGCCGTAGTCATCGAAGATGAACACGCCGTTCCACGTGCCGGTGAGTTGGAATCGCCGCTTTACGCCGCTGAACGAGGCCAGCGCCTGCCGGATCACGTCGTCAGGAATGCCCGCCTGCGCTGCCACGGCGATTGCTGCGAGGGCGTTGAGCGCATTGTGTTGCCCCGGCAGGGGAACGCGCCAGCCGCGAATGCTGCGCGCGCCGCCTCTGACCCGCTCTCCGATTTCTGCGTCGAAGATCGTGTTGAGCCCCTCGAAGCTCACATTACCTAGCACCATGTCGGCGTCGGGCTGCGTGCCATAGGTTACCAGCGGGCGTCCGTCGCGGCGCAGGTGCAGCCGATTGACCATCTCCCGGATTACGGGATGATCCGTGCAGGTTACTATCAATCCGTAAAAGGGGATGTTGCGGTAGAAGGCCTCGAACTCGCGGTGCATGTTCTCGACCGACTTGAAGTAGTCGAGATGCTCCGGGTCGATGTTGGTCACCACTCCGATCTGAGTGGGGATTTTGACGAAGGTGCCATCGGATTCGTCAGCCTCGACGATCATCCAAGGGCCTGCTCCCAGCCGGGCGTTGGATCCCCAGTCGTTGATGATCCCGCCCGTGATCACCGTAGGGTCGAGGCCAGCCTTCTGGAATATGTGCGCAATAAGGGATGTCGTCGTCGTCTTGCCGTGGGTGCCGGTCACTGACACCGTCGAATAGAGACGCATCAGCTCGGCCAGCATTTCCGCGCGCCGGATAATGGGAAGCCCTTTTTCACGCGCCGCCTCCAGCTCCGGATTGCCGTCCTTGACTGCGCTGGAAATGACAACATACGCCGCATCGGCAAGGTTGTCGGCCTTATGGCCGACGAAAACTCGAATGCCTTTGGCGCGCAGCCGCTTCAGGTTAGCGCTTTCTTTCTGATCGCTACCCTGAACAGTGAAGCCCTTGGCATGCAGGATCTCGGCGATGGCGCTCATGCCGATGCCGCCGATGCCAATGATGTGAAAGGGCCCGATCCCGCGGGGTATTTCCATCGAATTTCTTCCTCAGTTCCTGTCTTGCTCTATGGGCGGACGTGGCTGCCGCGCGCCCATGAGCTCCTCCACGAGATCGGCGAGGCGGATCACTGCATCGGCGCGTCCCTGTGACTTAGCTGCGGCCGCCATGCGTGCCAGCTCATCTGGATTCGCGGCCAGCCGCTCGATTTCGCTTGCAAGCCGTTCCGGCGTCAGATCCTTCTGCTCGATGCATGAAGCTCCCCCGTTTCGAGCAAGTTGCGTTGCGTTCCGCAATTGGTCGTTATCTACGGCATGTGGCAGCGGAACCAAGATCGAGGGCCGCCCCATAACCGTCAGCTCGGCCACGGACGACGCCCCGGCACGTGCGATGACCAGATGCGCCGCGGCCATCTTTTCCGGAAGATCGCGAAAAAAGGTTGCGAGTTCCATATCGACCTCGAGGGCCGCATACGCCTGGCGCACACGGCCGAGGTCTTCTTCGCGGCATTGCTGGACGATTCTGAGGCGGCTGCGGGTCTCGGGCTTCAGTAGGGCGACCGCCTGGGGCAACAGATCCGAGAAGAAGCGCGCACCTTGGCTCCCGCCAAAAACGAGCAACCTGAACTCGCCGGCTGGCTCGGGTGGCACGTAGGCCCGCGTCGACCAGTCGATCACCGCATCGCGGACCGGATTGCCGGTGAGCCGCACCTTACGTTCCAGGCTCGCATCCAGATAGCGCACTGACGGGAAGGATGTGGCGATCGCAGTCACCCGTTTGGCGAGCAGGCGGTTCGCACGTCCGAGCACCGAGTTCTGCTCGTGAATGGCCGTGGGGATGCGCCGGAGCCAGGCGGCCATCACTGGAGGGAAGCTTGGATAGCCGCCGAACCCGATGACTGCTCCGGGTTTAACGGAGGCAAGCTGCCGGTAGGCCGTGAGAATTCCGCGGGCAAGGGTGATGGCAGTCCGGATGGTTTCGAGCGCGCTGCGCCGCTCGCCGATCGTGGCAGAAGGGACGAGATAGATGTCTCGCGCCGGAAAATCGCTGCCGTAGCGATCTCCCCGCATGTCGGTCATCAAATCGACCGCGTAGCCACGCCGGCCAAGCTCTTGCGCCAGCGCCAGCGCCGGGAAGAGATGGCCGCCAGTGCCACCGGCCGCAAGCATCACCGAGGGAGCATTCACTGCGTTGCCGGTCCCAGTCTGCCTAGTCTGTTTTCATTCTTGAGCGCCGAATGCGGCGTTCTCAAGCGCAGGGCGCCAGGCTTGCGTCGGGTCAGCGCGAGGATGATGCCCATGGTAAAGAACGTCGATACGAGCGACGAGCCGCCAGCCGAGATGAAGGGAAGCGTCATGCCTTTTGCCGGCAGCAGGCCCACGTTGACACCCATGTTGATTGCGGCCTGGAGCCCGAACAGCAACGATAGCCCGCTCACGGCAAGGCGCGCGAATGGGTCGGGTTCCGTAAACGTTCGAAAATAGGCGCGCAAGACGATGATCGCGAACAGCGCGACAAGCGCCAGACAGGCCACGGCGCCGTACTCCTCCGCAATCACCGCGAAGATGAAGTCCGTGTGAGCATCCGGCAGGGCCGTCTTGATCGTGCCCTCTCCCGGCCCGCGGCCAAAGAAGCCACCCTCTACGAAGGATTGCAGAGCACGCGCCGTTTGGGAGTATTCGTCGCCGCCCGAAGCCAGGAAGCGGTCAACGCGCAAGCGCACGTAATCCAGGGTCAAATAGGCGCTAGCCAGTCCGAAGATGCCGATGGCGGCGAATATACCGACCCAGAATAGGGGTTGGCCTGATAGCACGAACAGCGTCGCCCAGATCGAGCCGACAAGGAATGTTTGGCCGACGTCGGGCTGCATGAGCAGAAGCGCCGCCAGCACCAACAACAGCCCGACCGCGATGGACCGCGCGGGCATATCGATCTGCTTCTGCGTTTCCGCGAACGCCCAGGCACTGAGCACGATGAAGGCGGGCTTCGCAAATTCCGATGGCTGAATGGAAAAGCTGCCCAATCGTAGCCAACGGCGGGCGCCGTTGATCTCATCACCGAAATTGAGCACGCAGATCATCAGCAGGAGCGCGGCGAGAAAGACGATGAGCGAAACTCGCCGGATCATCCGCGGCTGCATCATCGAGATGGCGAGCATGATGCCGACCCCGATGACCGAGAAGGCCGCATGCCGCTCGACGAAGTGGAACGCGTGCAGACCTTTCTTCAAGGCAACCGCCGGGCTTGCCGCCAAGGACAGCACCAGACCGCTGCCCGCGAGAAGCAGGATCGCAGCGAGCAGCACCCGATCGACCGTGAACCACCATTCGGTGACGATACTGCGATCTGCCCGCGAGATGATCTTCATGGCCGATTCGTCACCCTCACACCGGGCAGCGCCGCGACCAGCTGGCGGAATGTGTCCCCGCGGTGCTCGAAATTTTTGAACTGGTCGTAGGAGGCACAAGCCGGCGAGAGCAGAACGACCGGCTCAGCGCCTGCGCACTGGGCTGCATCTCGCGCGGCCGCCTGAAGGGCAACCTCGAGCGTCCCCGAATGTTCGAACGGCACGCTATTTCCGAGGGTGGCCGCGAACGCCTCGGCAGATTCTCCGATCAGATAGGCCTTCGCGATGCGCGGGAAGTAATCTCTCAGTGGCTCGATGCCACCCTCTTTCGGCCGGCCTCCAACGATCCAGAAAATGTCGCGCGGAAAGGCCGAAAGGGCCTTCTCCGTGGAGTCGGCGTTGGTGGCTTTCGAATCGTTGATGAAGAGAACGCGCCCCAACCGGCCCACCTCTTCCATGCGGTGCGGCAAGCCGGGAAAGGTGGCCAGCGCCGGCGAAAGCTGTTCGGGCCTCACACCGAGGCGCAGTGCAGCCACGCAAGCCGCGAGCGCATTCTGGGCGTTGTGGCGACCGCGTAGTGTTCCGATGCCGTCGAGATCGGCGAATGGCCCGTGAAAGCCGGGCCAGGCTGCATCGCAAACGAGGCGCGTGCCATTGGCCGACCAGCCTCCGGGAACCGGGCCGAGCACTGAGAAAACGTCCACGCTGCCGTCGGCACGCTCCTGCAGTCGCTGGGCAATGGCCCGGCAATAGGCATCGTCCGTGCTGACGATCGCGTGCCGGGATTTCGCGACCAGCCGCTCCTTGATGGCCGCGTAATTCTCCATTGTCCCGTGGCGATCGAGATGATCAGGCGTGAGGTTCAGCAGGACCCCAACGGTCGGCGCAAGCGATGGCGTGAGGTCGATCTGAAACGACGATAGCTCCACAACGTGCACGCGATCGGGCGCCGGTTCGGAGAGCGCCAGGATCGGCGTCCCGATGTTGCCGCCCAGGGCAACGTCGCGGCCTGCCGATTGCAGAATGTGGGCCAACAGCGCGGTTGTCGTCGATTTGCCGTTCGTTCCGGTGATCGCGGCGAGGGGTGCGTCGGGACAGAGCTGCGTGCGTATCCGGCAGAACAGCTCAATATCGCCGATGACTTCGATGCCCGCCGTACGGGCCTTGACCACTGTCCAGTGCGGCTCAGGGTGAGTCAGGGGAACACCGGGGGCAAGAATAAGCGCGGCGAACTCGCCCCAGTCGGCCGTACTCAGATCGACGACGGAGATCCCTTCGTCTCGTGCCGCAGCGCAAGCTGCCGCACTGTCGTCCCAGGCGGCGACTTCGGCGCCTCCGGCCTGCAAAGCAAGCGCCGTCGCGCGCCCCGAGGCCCCGAGACCGAACAGGGCGACCTTCCTTCCCTCAAAGATGCTGACGCGAATCATCGCCCGATTTTAGTGGATTTCGCGCCGCGGTGTTCAGACGCTAACGCAGCTTCAGCGTCGAGAGGCCGATCAGCGCAAGCACCACGGAAATGATCCAGAACCGGACAACCACGGTCGATTCCTTCCAGCCCTTCTGCTCGAAATGATGGTGCAGCGGGGCCATGCGGAACACGCGTTTGCCCGTCAGTTTGAACGAGACCACCTGGATGATGACGGACAGGGTCTCGATCACGAACAGCCCGCCGACGATCGCGAGGACGAACTCGTGCTTCGTGGCCACTGCGATGGTTCCAAGGGCGCCGCCAAGCGCCAGCGAGCCTGTGTCGCCCATGAAGATCATCGCAGGCGGAGCGTTGAACCAGAGAAAGCCGAGACCTGCTCCGATAAGCGCGCCGCAAACGATTGCCAGCTCGCCGGTTCCCGGCACGTAATGGATCTGGAGATAGCGCGCGAAATTCACGTTGCCTGCAAGGTAGGCGATCAGCCCGAACGTCGCCGCGGCGATCATTACCGGGACGATGGCGAGACCGTCCAATCCGTCGGTCAAGTTGACGGCATTGCCTGCTCCAGCGATCACTACAACTCCAAGGAGCACGAAAAACGGCCCGAGATCGATGACGATGTCCTTGAAGAAGGGAACGGTGAGCGCCGTCGCCATCTCCGGCATCGACAGGTACATGAGAATGAGCGTCGCGATGGCGGCAATGCCCAGCTCAAGCGAGAACCTGATGCGTCCCGAGAAGCCGGCCACCGTGCTTTTGGTCACCTTCATGTAGTCGTCGCAGAAGCCGATCGCGCCGTAGGCGAGGGTGACGCCCAGGACCACCCAGACGTAGGGGTTGGTCAGGTTTGCCCACAGCAGCGTGGCCACGACGAAGCCGGACAGGATCATGAGCCCGCCCATGGTCGGTGTGCCGCGCTTTGCAAGGTGGGTTTGCGGGCCATCTTCGCGGATCGGCTGACCGCGACCTTGCTTCACGCGCAATGCATCGATGATGACGGGGCCGAACAGGAAGACGAACAGCAGCGCCGTCATGATGGCGCCGCCGGTCCGGAAGGTTATGTAGCGGAAGACATTGAGCGCATTGATGTAGTCACTGAAATTAACGAGCTCGTAGAGCATGAAGCAGTCCTTCGAAACTCCCTGGCCTCAGACTTGTCGCATAGGCCGTCTTCCGCATTGTTAGCCGGCACCTAACGGCCGAACCGGCTTTTCAAGGCCTCTACCAGTGGTGCCATCCGGCTGCCGAGAGACCCCTTGATCATGATGACGTCACCCGGGCGGATCGAGTCGAGCAGGCGGTCGGTCAGGCCATCCGAAGTTTCGGCCCAGAGCCCTTGCTGACTGGGTGCGAGCTCCGCGAACAGGTGTGCCATATTGGGACCGCAAGCAAAGACCAGATCGACACCCGCGGCGTCAACCGCTTCTTTTAGCCCGAGATGCAATTGCGGTGCCTGCTCGCCGAGCTCGAGCATGTCGCCCAATACAACCACACGTCGGGGGTGGTCGATCCGGGATACTGTAGCGAGTGCTTCGAGCGCGGCGCGCATCGAGGCGGGGTTGGCGTTATAGCTCTCGTCGATAAGCAGCGCCTTGCCACCGCCGACCTCGAGCACCGTCCGTTGGCCTCGTCCAGGGGGTGGTGAAATCTCGGCAAGAGCCGGTAGGGCCCGCGAGAGATCAACCCCGAGAGCCAGCAGGGCAGCCACGACCGCCAACGAGTTCTCGACGAGATGGGCGCCAGGTGCGCCGACCCGGTAGCTGAGGGTCTGTCCGAGCGCATCGACCGTCACGTCCGACCCATTCGGATGAAGTTCGATGTCCGTAGCCCGAACGTCGGCGTCCTGGCTTTTCCCGAAGCTGATCACGCGCGCGCCCTGCCGCTCGGCGGCCGCCTTCATGATCGCGAACTGCGGGTTGTCGCGCTTGATGATCGCCACCCCATCCGGCTCCAGGCCGAGGAAGATGTCCGACTTCTCCTCTGCGATAGCCTCGAGCGAGCCGAGATAGCCGATGTGCACCGGCTCGACCGTCGTGATGATCGCGACGTGCGGGCGCGCCAGCCGCGCCAACGGTGCGATCTCGCCGCGGTGGTTCATGCCCATCTCGACAACGCAGAACCGCGAGTCGGCTGGCATGCGGGCGAGGGTGAGGGGCACCCCCCAATGATTATTGTGGGATTTTTCAGCCGCGTGCGTTGGCCCAATGCGCGAGAGGCAAGCCCGTAGCGCTTCCTTTGTTCCTGTCTTGCCGACGCTCCCCGTCACGGCGACCACACGTGCGGCTGTCCGCGCGCGGGCGGCGCGGGCGATGGCCTGCAACGCGGAGAGCGTCTCATCAACGGTCAAAAGCGCGCCGTCTCCCGGTTTACGGCGGTAGGAGCGTGAGACAACCGCTGCGCTGGCACCCGCAGCAAATGCCGCCGCCACGAAATCGTGGCCGTCGCGGACATCCTTCAGTGCGACGAACAGATCATTCTTCTGGAGCGTGCGGCTATCGATCGAAACGCCAGTGATTGGCCATACCGGAGTTCCGTCCGGTGAAGCCCCAGATGCTGCAATAAGCTCGTCCCACGTCCAAAGGGCTTGCGTCATGAAGTTGTCCTGGTCGAGGAGCGATGGGCGAGAGCCTCCCGCACCGCGTCATGATCTGAGAAGGGGATCACCGTTTCGCCGACGATCTGGCCTGTTTCATGGCCCTTGCCTGCGACCAGCACCAAGTCGCCGGGCTGCATCATGTCGATGGCGGCCTGAATGGCGGCGCGACGGTCGCCAATCTCTATGGCACCGGGCGCATCGGCGAGGATTTCCGCCCGGATGGCAGCGGGATCTTCGCTGCGAGGGTTGTCGTCGGTCACGATGACGACGTCGGCGCGCGTGACAGCGATCCGCCCCATGATCGGGCGCTTACCCCGGTCGCGATCGCCGCCGCAGCCGAAAACGCAGATGAGTCGGCCTTTCGCAAAGGGTCTAAGGGCCAAGAGAGCCGCCTCCAACGCCTCGGGCTTGTGCGCATAATCGACGACGACAAGCCCATCCTCTGTCTGTCCGACCACATCGAGGCGGCCGTTCACACCGCGAAGCGCCGCTATCGATTCGATTGCGGCCTTGGGATCCTCCCCAGTTGCAATCGCCAAACCGGCCGCGACGAGTGCATTCGAAGCTTGGTAGGCACCGATCAGCGGCAGGCGAACCTCGTAGAGTGTGCCGTTGTGGCGGATACGAAGCCTCTGCCCGAAGCCTTCCGGCTCAACCCCTTCTAGAGTCAGCGTTTTTCCGGCCCGACCTACGCTGACAATCTGCTGATTGCGCCGGCGGGCAGCAGCCTCGACCGCCTCAGCACGTGGATCATCAGCATTGATGACTGCCGGCCTGCCCGGCGGGAGCAGAACCTCGAACAGACGGAGCTTAGCGGAGAAGTAGTCCTCGACGCTCGGGTGATAGTCGAGATGGTCGCGCCCGAGGTTCGTGAAGGCGGCTGCTGTAATCTGAACGCCGTCTACGCGGCGCTGGTCGAGCCCGTGTGACGAGGCTTCGAAGGCAAGATGGGTCACGCCTTCATCCGCAAGCTCGGCCAGCATTTTGTGCAGGGCTACGGGATCGGGGGTCGTCAGGGCGCCATACAGGGCGCCATCCGGCTTCACGACGCCTATGGTGCCAAGGGAGGCTGCCCGCCGGCCAAGCGCTGCGAAGATCTGGCGAGTGAACTCCACGACGGATGTTTTGCCGTTGGTGCCGGTCACGGCTACGGCCGTTTCGGGCTGTCCCGGGTACATCCGTGCCGCCATCAGTGCCAGCGCACGTCGAGCGTCCGGGGCGCGGATGACGGGAACAGAAATGTCAGGCGGCAAGGTGGCCTCTGAGGGCACCAAGATTGCGGCCGCACCCTTCTCGATCGCATCGGGAACGAAACGGGTCCCGTCAACGCGTGTGCCTGGAAGAGCTGCGAAAAGGGCACCCGGGGTCACCGAGCGGCTGTCTGCCGTGACCGTGGCGAGTTCAATTGACTCTGCGCCTGGGGGGCAGTCGAGTTCAGGAGGGAGAAGGTCTGCAAGCCGCATGTTGTAAGCCGGCGAGGTGGAACCGCATTCTTGCGGCTTATGTAGCGCATCTAGCGTTAATATTGCAGACACGGGCGTCAAATCGCTGAACTTGCATTCGAGAGCGACCGTTTGCTCGCCAACCGCCTTTCTTAGCTCACTTCGGGAGAACGCCGAGCAGCGGTGCCGTGCGCGCGATAATGCTCCCAGCGACCGGGGCCGCGTTAACCCCTGCCGTGATCCGGCCACCGGTGTCGTCAGTCGGCTTGGGCTCATGCAACATGACGAGAACGAGATACTTCGGGGCACTCATCGGAAATGCCGCAACGAAGGACGCGATGACGGAGTGCTCGATATAGCCACCCCGGCCCGGTAGCTCGGCCGTGCCGGTTTTGCCACCGACCTCGTACCCTGGAACATCGGCGCGGCGCCCAGTTCCGTGGGGAGAAACCACGTTGCTGCGCATGAGATCCCGAATGGCGGCGCTCGTCTCGGGGCTTACGATCCGTTGGACCGGGCGGGCCGTCTCGGGCGAGCTCATACGGAACGTGGGCGCGACGAACAACCCGCCGTTGACGAGCATCGCGGCTGTGGCGGCGAACTGCAGAGGCGCGACGGCCAAACCGTGTCCATAGGCGATGGTGATGGTTTCAGCCTTTCCCCAACGCCGCGGCAGCTTGGGAGCTGCGATTGGCCCCGCTTCGCTGCGGATCGGCTTTATCAGCCCGAACCGTTCGAGATAAGCGCGCTGCCGCTCCGATCCGAGCTCCAGAGCCAGCATCCCCGCGCCAACATTCGAGGAACGGACGAAGATCTCCCGGACCGACAACGGGCGGCCGACGGGATAGGGGTCACGAATGATGTAGCGCCCGACCTGCAACGGCGCGCGGACGTCGTAGATTTTGTCCAGGTCCGCCGTTCCGGCCTCGAGGGCCATTGCGATCGTGAGGGTCTTGAAGATCGAGCCCAGCTCATAGACGCCGTCCGCAAGCTTGTCGAGCCGCGCCGGGTCGAGGCTCTGAGTGCGATCCGCGGGATCGACCGGGGGCAAAGAGGCAGCCGCGAGGACCTCTCCGGTGTTGACGTCGAGAATCACCCCTGCTGCGCCTTTGGCGCCGAACTGCTGCACGGCGGCTCGCAGCTCATCCTCGACAGCGTGCTGCACCGCAATGTCGAGGCTGATACGCAGTGGCTCGAGTGAGCCAGGAGCGCCGGCATGCGCAGCCTCGATGCCGATCGCCTCGTCGATGTAGCGCTCGATTCCGGAGGTGCCTTTGTTGTCAATGTTGACGTGGCCCAGCACGTGCCCTGCGAGCGAGCCGTTGGGATAGACGCGCTTCGGCTCGTTGCGGAACGCGATTCCCGGGAGGCCGAAATTGTGAATTCGCTGTGCGAGGGCCGGAGAGATGCCCCTCTTGAGCCGCACGTAGCGGCGGTTGCGATCGGAAAGACTGCGCCGCAGCTCTACGGGATCGAACTCCGGAAACACCTGAACCAGGTGCTCGACGACCACATCGACGTCGATGATCAGCGCCGGGTCTGCATAAAGTGTTGGCGCCTCGATGTCGGTGGCGAGCAGGCGGCCGTTGCGGTCGAGAATATCCGGCCGCCAGTAGGACGTCGTCAGCGGCTGGGTCATTGCGGTCCGCGGCTCGACGATCTGGCCCTTCAAGGCGAGCCGAACGAGCTGTCCGCCGATGGCGGAAAACGCCAACACCACAG
>QGVC01000452.1 GCA_003242645.1 Pseudomonadota bacterium | reverse complement strand
GCTCCTGGTCGGCGCGATCTGGTTCGTCCGGCGCGTGGCGGGGCGGATCTTCCGCCTGGGGATGCTCATGTACGGGAAGGAGCCGACGTGGGGCGAGATCTGGCGGTGGTTGCGGGAGAGTGCGTGACATCAGTCATCCTTCAAGGCCAGGGCGGGGGTTCCGGCCGGCTCGTTGGTGAGCAGGTACCAGGGCTCTCTGCCCTTGTCCGGTCGAAGATATGGATCACCCGCCGCTCCCAAGCGCGCTGGCTTCGCTGAGCATCCGACGCTCCTCTCTGCGCCGGCCGCTGGCGCGCTTTCCTCGGGTGGTCCACCAACGCATGGCGGCCAGGGTGTGCGGGCCCTGTCGTCCGATCAGTATGAATCAGTGCATGCCGGGCACAAAGACGTCGCAGGAGGTCTCTACCTCACGTGGGCCAGTCCCAAAGTCCGGGATGACTTATGTTCGGCAGGCAGCTCGCTCATTCTGAGCCATGCAATGTGCTCCGGACATATCGATTGGCATGCTTACATGGGCGTAATGGCACACTTCGGTCACCGCAAGTTTGTGCCCGCAGCCAAATGCTTTCGTATTTTGCAAACGCTTCTGGTGGCGGAAGTTGCTTGCGAATGTCGACTTTTGAGCCCGCAGGTTGAAAAGGGATGGTATCTGCAGGTGGCAGCTGGTGTCATTATGCATCTTGTTGCCGCGCACTGCTAATGACGTGCGGCTGGCGTGTCGTCCTAATTGGGCATGCAATAAAGCTTACGGTTGATTGAAGTCCTCTGGTCCACCGGGTGACACTTTGTCGTCGTAGGCACTGATCATTCCGTGTGGCACTTGGTCAACGGTTGCAGGTACGCCTTCGACGATGACATCTGCTGTCCGTTGTATCTCCTTTAGCGCAGCATCCAACTTCTGGCGACTCGTCCTGGTCTCTCGATACCGTCTCCGCTCGAACACGACGTTCGCAACGTCTTCTCCTTCAATGACGAACAGACTCGACTCGTGTCTTGCTTGATCTATGTGTCGTTCGTTTGCACCCTCACCCTCGGAAACTAGCGCTGGAGCGTCTGACCAACCGCTGCCGATTAGACGCACCTGCCTACTAATCTCAGGTTCGCTCTCACCGAGTACCATGTACCCTCGTTGGCATCCCGCCAGAACCAGGTATGCGAACGTGCCTTCTCGCGTTAGTCCGAACTGCCGGAGAACGCCTCGATACATGACTACACGATTCTCATGCTGGACATTCGATAGCACGTAGGCGAAAGTGTAATGTTCAGCGTTGTCCGTATTCGGATCTTCGACAGCGAGCTGGTGAACCCATTTGTTTTGTATCAGGAAGCCGAACTTCCCCTTGACAACTTGGTTGCCAACGAATACACCGAGGTACCACCCGATAGTACCTGTAAGCAGAAGATACAACAAGATCCAGCCACTTGAGCCTTCGATCCGCTGCCCGAGTTCAAGTACCGAAATTGATTCGCTAGCTCCTTGCAACTGGAATACAACAAAGACGAGGCCGAGATCGATACACGGCGGTTGTATGGGTTCGAGTAGTTTCGGAAAGCGAAGTTCGCAGAGCGCTTGAACTACGAAGAAGAGTCCACCGTGGACTAAGAGCGATACGAGTACCGAACCGGCGAGCTGGCCTAGGGCACTTTGCGGGGCGACGTCTCGTGTGAACTTTTCGGGAGCATAGATACCACTGAAAAAGAGTATGCCAGGCAGCAGCACCAACAAGAAAGCGATCGTGCTCCAAACGATGGAGGACACAGTGACGAGAGATTGCGCGTGGTATTAGACGGCGGCTAACTCCTTATCTTTTTCACGAGCACGGATGACAAAGTCCTTGTAGCCACGCCGCTCCATGATATAATAGACAATCTCATCTAAAGTGGGCGGCTCGCCCGGGTTCGCTGCTGCGTTGACAAATGCTTCTTCTATCAAGCCAATGTCACCAGCCGCAAGTTGAATCAACTTATCCATGAGCAGTTGCTGCTTTCTGGACATGAAAAGCACTGCTAACCTCCAGGACCGAGGCACAAGTATGCGTGCCTAACATGTAGGCCACGGCACCGCATGTCAAGCATCCCATGATGCAAGAAGATTGCCTTGCCAGGCGCATGGGTTAGATGCGGTCCGGTACGACGTTTCGGTGTTACGACGTTATGCGGCTTAGGAACGACTGGAGTATTCCTCGCAATCATCGCCTTCCGGGCCCAATCCTGGTGCCGGTTAGGCAATGATATCAAGGGCCTGTCCAGGGGGCTCTTGAGTTTTTCAACGCGCATTTCATAACGTGCGTACCCGTCCTGTAGATTGTGCGATTATACGGAAACCCGTGCGTTAGAAATCCCTCCTCCCGAACCTCCACGCCGCGACTCCCAGCGGCGCCACGAGCCACGCCGCCAGCGACGCGAGGATCCACGCCCCGCCCGCGCCGCCGAGGGCGTGCTCCAGCGCGGCGCCGGTGGGGCCGAGGAGCACGTCGGCGCCGAGGGAGACGAGGCCGAGCGTGCGCGCGCCATCGATCGGGTTGAGGGTGAGGAGCGCGACGAGCAGGCCGTCGACGTCGCCGGAGCCGAAGAGCTGGAGCACGAGGATCGCGGCCAGGTCGTAGAGGACGGCGGCCGCGAACCAGGCGGCGAGGGCGGCGCCGGTGGCGGCCGCGCGGGTGCGGGTGGAGACGCCGAGGAGCACGCCGACGCCGAGCCCGGCCAGCCCGACGAGCGTCGCGCCGATCGAGGCGGCGAGGAAGCCACCGAAACCGTCGGTGCCGGCCTGCACCGCGACGAGGACGGCCGCCGCGCCGAATCCCGCGCCGGCGACGAGCGCGAACGCGGCGGCCAGCCCGAGGGCGCGGCCGAGCGGGGGGGGGGGCCGGCGGCCCGGGTCCTAATAAACATCAAACACG
>QGVC01000451.1 GCA_003242645.1 Pseudomonadota bacterium | reverse complement strand
GAGCGGAATGGATGCTTCACCATCTCCATTTCCGTCACGAGATCGGCCGCTTCGATCAGCTCCGGTGCCGCATTCCGCCCCGTGATGATGACGTGTGTCATAGGTGGCTTTTCGTTCTGGAGGAATGTCAACACTTCCTCGAGTGGAACATAGCCGTACCGAATAGCGATATTGAGCTCATCAAGGAGCACCAGCCGAATTTCGGGATCCCTGATCAACTCTTTCGATTTTTCCCAAGCGGCGCGGGCATGCTGGATATCGCGCTCGCGATCCTGCGTCTCCCAGGTGAACCCCTCACCCATCGCGTAGATTTGGCAAAGGTGGGAAAAATGCTCCTCGATCAGTTTGCGCTCGCCCGTCGGCATGGCGCCCTTGATGAATTGGACCACCGCTGACGGCATTCCATGAGCAATAGCGCGGAATACCATGCCGAAGGCTGCGGTCGACTTCCCTTTTCCCTTGCCGGTGTAGACGATCAAAAGCCCACGCTCCTGGGTCTTGGTCGCCATGATCTGATCTCGCGCGGCCTTCTTCTTGGCCATCTTAGCTGCGTGACGCGCATTGATGTCGTCGACGGAAGCGCTGTCAGATTGCGAGGTCATTGGACGGCTCCTTGCGGCGAGCTAAGAGTTCATCGAGCCGAGCATACGCGCTGTTGCTCGCAGGTGACCAGAGGCCACGATCGATCGCCTCTTTCAGGCGCTCCGCAATATCGCGTAACGCGCCGGGGTTTTTCTCGGCAATAAAATTCCGCACCCGCTCGTCAGCGATATAAGCGTTGTAAACGGCCTCGAAGTGGTGATCGCCCACCGCGCCGGTGGTCGCGGCGAAAGCGAACAGGTAATCAACCGTCGCGGCAATCTCGAACGCGCCCTTGTAGCCGTGGCGCATCATCGCTTCGATCCATTTCGGATTCACCGCGCGGGCCCGCACGACACGCCCGATTTCTTCCTCCAAACGGCGAATGACGGGGCGCTCCGGCCGCGAGTGGTCGCCGTGATAAACAGGTACCCGCTCCCCCTTGAGCACGCGCGCGGTCACCGCGAGCCCGCCAGCGAACTGGTAATAATCGTCGGAATCCAGGATGTCGTGCTCGCGATTGTCCTGATTGTGAACGATGGCATCGACCTGGCGCAGGCGCGTTTCGAACAGCTCCCGTTCCGGCGCACCCGGCGTATCTCCCGCGTAGGCGTAATGCCCCCAGACGAGAAAGGCCTCAGCGAGATCCTTTTCGGTCTTCCATAGCCGCTCATCAAACATGGCCTGGAGGCCGGCACCGTAGGCGCCAGGCTTTGCGCCGAACACGCGGTGGGAGGCGCGCCGCCGCGCGATCGCTACAGGCACACCGCGCGCGGCAAGCCGTGCAGCGTCAGCCAGAACGCGGGCGCGGATCGGATTTTCCTCCTCCGGCTCGTCGCGGGCCGCGATCGCGCGGACAACGCTGTCGATCAAAGTGATTTGCGCTGGAAAAGCGTCACGGAAAAATCCCGACACGCGCAGCGTTACGTCAATCCGTGGACGCCCGAGCTGTGCGAGCGGCAATATTTCGAAGCCCGTGACACGCCGCGAGGATGGCTCCCACTGGGGCCTCGCACCCATGAGGGCCAGCGCCTGGGCAAGATCGTCACCCCCGGTGCGCATATTGGACGTTCCCCAGGCGCTGAGCGCAATGGCCTTCGGCCATGTTCCGTGCTCCTGCAGGTAACGCGTGACAAGCTGCTCGGCGGAAGCCTTTCCCAACTCCCATGCTGTCGGGGTCGGCACCGTTCGGTTGTCGATGGAGTAGAAATTTCGACCGGTGGGCAGCACGTCAGGCCGGCCCCTCGTTGGCGCGCCTGAGGGGCCTGCGGAAACAAAGCATCCGTCCAGTGCCGTCAGCAGCCCTTCGATCTCTTGGTTGCCGCATGCGTCGAGACGTGGCGCGATATCGGCTTTAAGGTGTTCAAGAACTGCCGCTGTCTGCTGCCAGGCGGCATCGGGCACGCAGCGTCCCTCGATCAATTCAATGACAAGCTTTTCCAAGCGCTCGACCGTGTCACCGCATGTTCGCCATGGATCGGACGATACTCTGGCCAGAGCTTGCGGCCTCGGCCCGCGCCACGGTTCTGCGAATGCACAATCCAACGGATCGAAATCACCGAGCCCAAGGTCGCTAGCCAATGCCCGATGGATGGAGGCGTCAGATGGAGCGGGTCCGCGTGGCACACGAACAAGAGCGGCCAGCAGATCGGTCCGCAATTGACCTTCCGGCGTGCGTCCGAAAATGTGCAAACCGCCCCGAATTTGCATCTCTTTCAGCTCGCACAGATAAGCATCGAGCTTCTGGAGCTTGCTTGCCATTAATTCAGTGTGGCTGATGCCGCAATCCTGATCGAGTCCGAGGCGTTCGGCTTCAGCAATAATCCGCGCACCGAGATGTTCCGCGCGGCGCCGGTCGAGCCGTATCGCGTCGTAGTATTCGTCCACCAATCCCTCGAGCTTTCTGAGCTCGCCGTAGCTTTCCGCGCGAGTCAGCGGCGGGGTCAAATGGTCAACGATAACAGCAGAAGTTCGGCGTTTGGCTTGCGCTCCCTCGCCAGGATCATTCACAATGAACGGGTAAATGTTCGGCACCGGGCCAAGCGCCGCTTCGGGAAAGCAGTTGGCGGAAAGCGCAAGAGCCTTACCCGGCAGCCATTCCAAATTGCCATGCTTTCCCAAATGAATGACTGCGTGTGCGCCGAATACCTCGCGGAGCCAGATGTAAAACGCCAAATAGCCGTGTGGCGGCACCAAAGCGGGGTCGTGATAGGTCGATTTTGGATCGATGTTGTAGCCTCGCGCGGGCTGAATGCCGATGACCACGTTGCCGAACTGATGGAGCGGCAGCTGGAAGCTGTCGCTAGAGAAAAACGGATCGTTTTCCGG
>QGVC01000450.1 GCA_003242645.1 Pseudomonadota bacterium | reverse complement strand
CAGATCCTCGGTCTCGAACTCGACGCGGTATTGGGTCTTCGGCTTGATCCGATCCCACAAGGCCTGGAATTCCGGAGTGAGCAACACTTCCTTCCTGAGCCGCGACACCCCTTCGTCGCGCTCGCGGCGCACATGGCGCTCGATGCGGTAGGAGGACAGCAGGTCCACGACCGCCGGCGCAAGGTCGGCCCACGCATCCGGCAGCTTCAGCGTGAAGCCTGGCTTCGCCGGGTCGAAGGTGGTGGCCAGCCGATTCTCACCATCGAGAATCTTCTGCTCCACCAGAGAGGCCCTGATGGCCTCCGCCGCCGCGCGCCCGATGGGCCGCGGCTCTCCATCCACCACCCGCTCCAGTTTGGCCAGCGCGGTGATCGGGATCTTGCCGAAGGTGACGCCGCAGTCCTCCTCGTACTCGGTCTGCAGGGCCCGGGCGAAGTCTTCGTAGCTTTCGTTGGCCATCACGAACAGCTTGTTGACCGATTCATCGTGAACACGGCAGCCGTTCTGGTCGACGGCCAGGCGCAGGCCGCGGCCGATCTCCTGGCGCTTCTTCACCGCGCTGCGGGTTTCGTTCAGAGTGCAGATCTGGAACACGTTGGGGTTGTCCCAGCCTTCGCGCAGGGCGGAATGGCTGAAGATGAAGCGCAGCGGCTCGTCGACCGACAGCAGCCGCTCCTTGTCCTTCATGATCAGGTTGTACACCTCGTCGTCGGCCTGGGTATCGCCCCGGGTGTCCTTCAGCATGCCCTTCCTGTCCTGGGCGAAGTAGCCGTTGTGCAGCTTCTCGATCGGGTGCGCAAACAGCGGCAAGGCCCTGTAGCGCTCATCCCTGGCAAACTCGGCCAATGCCGCCTCCAGCGCCTCGGCGAACTTGCCCTTCACCGGCTGGCCGGAGTCGTCGTAGTCGCGGTAGTTGGCCACCCGGTCGATGAAGAACAGGCTCAACACCTTGATGCCCCGCCCTTGAAGCTGCAGTTCCCGCTCCAGGTGCCTCTTGACCGTATGGCGAATCTGCACGCGCCAGATATCCTCCCGCAGACCGCCGATCTCCTCGCCGGGCCGCAGCACGCGGCCGTTGGCAAAGCGGATATATTCGTTTCCCGGCTCGGCGTTGATCTCGACGACTTCATAGCCGGTGCGATAGGCCGCCCGCTCGTTGGACAGCACGAACAGATCCGCTCCCTGCCTGACGGTCACGGTCCTTTCTTTCGGGCCAGAGGACGTCTGCTGATGGATGCGCAGCCTGGCCTGGATGCGTGGCTTGTAATCGATCCTCTCCACGCGCACGAAGGCTTCGTTCGCGCCGCCTTCCGCTGTCGCGCTGGCCACGACGATCTGCTTGACCAGCTTCAGCTCGAAGGCGCGCACCGGATCCAGACGATAGACCAGGTTGTAGGGATTGCGATGCGTGGCCGAGTAGCGCAGCGTGCACAGTGGATTCAGCGCCCGGATCGCTTCCTGCGCCCTGTCGGTGGAATCCACGCTCTGCGGCTCGTCGATGATGACGATGGGCCGCGCCGCCTGCACGAACTCGATCGGCTGCCGGCCCGACAGGCGATCGCTTTCCTTGTAGATGACGTTGCTCTTCTGCTCGGCCTCGGTGCCGGTGAAGTTCTTGCGGAAGGCGTCAATGTTGATCACCAGGATTTGCAGCGTGTTGCTCAGTGCAAACTGCCTGAGCCGGCTCACCCGCTTGCTATCGTAAACGAAGTGCTCGAAGGGCAGGTTGTTATAGAGCGCCCGGAAGTGCTCCCGCGTCACTTCGATGTTCTTGAGCACACCTTCGCGGATCGCCACGCTCGGCACCACGATCACGAACTTCCGGAAGCCGTACCGCTGCGACAGCTCCAGGATGGTGCGCAGATAGACGTAGGTCTTGCCGGTCCCGGTTTCCATCTCCACCGAGAAGTGCGGACAGGCGCGCCACACGTTGGCCGGCACGTCGAACAGCTCCCAGGCCTCCAGCGGTGCTGCTGGATCCGGGACTTCGATGTCGTTGCGCAACTGCACCGCGCGCGTGTTGGCGTGCAGCTTCTCCGGCGCGAGCAGCAGTCGGTTGCCCACACCCAGCTCGGTGCGCTCCTGGCCGCTGAACAGATCGTCTTCACCGCGGACCTTGATCAGCGCATACTCGGGCTCGCCCTGCGGCTGGCCCTCGAACAGGTCCACCACCGCGCGGATCGCGTCGAGCTGGTAGGTCTGGTTGGGGTCGAATTGGAGTTTCATGGTCCTTCTTGTAGTTGCGGTCGGACACCACCCAAGGGAGCAACAACACGATCTCCGCAGACTCGACTGCCCACGTTACCTCCCCCGCACCCTGATCCGCTCCCTTACACGTGCGTGGAGATGCGCCTGTACTTGGCCGTAAAGCTGCGCTGCGGCATTCTCGCGGTCACGCAGCACAACCACGAGCGCGTACGGCTCTCCTTCCTGCGTCAAATCCTTGCCCCATGATTCGTCGACCCTCGTCACGACCACAAACAGCCGTTGCTCACGTTGCTTCTTGCTTGGTTGCCGTATGATCCAATGATCGGCCTGAACCGTGCCCGAACTACGGTTGCGTTTGCCGATGCTGGCGTTCTTGGCTTCGGGGATACGCTGGTATTCCTCCTTTGAGGTTGCCGCATTGAACATGCGGCCGACATATTCAAGATCCGTCGCCCATACGACCGAAAACTCC
This sequence comes from Pseudomonadota bacterium, assembly GCA_003242645.1. Next base: position 237 of record QGVC01000450.1, on the reverse strand, counting down.
ATTTCGCAGGCCTTATAGCTGATACGCGTGGTGCGGACTGGCGGGCTGTGGGCAAGTGCGACTGTGACCTCGCGTGTGCGCTTGCGGGCCTCGAGAAAGGACGCGGGCAGCGGGATTTCGTAGAAATGGTGATGCCGGTCGGGAATGGCGTCCGTCGCGATCAGCGTCACTTCCTGCTCATTGGAACGCTCGAGAGCGCCATCATCGACCCTGCCGTAGCCGCAAACGCGCACGAGG
>QGVC01000081.1 GCA_003242645.1 Pseudomonadota bacterium | reverse complement strand
CCTTCGCTGGCATGACAAGCAACTCCGCTGTTGAATGGGCAACCTTTGGCAATTGCCGCCGCGCACGGTTGCCAGGTGATGTGCTAATTTAAGAACGCGCGAGCTCCGATTTTTATTCGTTCGTCAGGCTGCGGATCGCGCCGAGCCGCGACCCTCCAAAACGCCCAGGATGTCGCTCTCCCTCAGAATGAGTAGGTCTTCGCCGTCAATCCGCACCTCGGTGCCAGACCACTTTCCGAACAGAACATGGTCACCGACGCGGACATCCAGCGGAATGATTTCGCCACTTTCTTTGCGAGAACCCGGGCCGACGGCCAACACTTCGCCCTGCATGGGCTTCTCCTTGGCCGTGTCTGGGATGATGATGCCGCCGGAGGTCTTTTCGTCTTCCTCGATGCGGCGCACGAGGACGCGGTCATGAAGGGGGCGAAACTTCATGGCTTCAACCTCCGTCGTTCGATGTGGAGTGATGAGCGCAAAGACACCTCCGTAATGTTGGGAGGTTGCACGCAGGAATTGGCGGCCGCAAAGTTTGGGGGCCAAGTGTCCAGGCGGCCTACTTATTGGATTTTATGTCGGCCCGGTTTAGCACTGTCAAGCGGAGAGTGCCAACGGCTTGGTTGCCCTTCCGCCACCGTAGTTCTATTGGGCTATAAGGCTGGAGATCGGTCGTCCTGATGAGCGCCGATACAGGACTATAAAATAAAGAAAAGTCCGCAACGGCGCGGTTGAGAGAAGATGCCGGGATGGATCGGCAACTTTATCATCATTGATGAATAACGAAGGAAAAGGCGTTCGGGCCGCACGCCCGAACGCCCCCGCAAAACGGAACCGCCGAATTTTCAGCGAACCGCGAAATCTTCCAGCTTGGCGCCCTTTTCCAGCTTGGCAGTCAGCCACCGAGGCTTACGGCCACGGCCGCTCCATGTCTCCGACCGGTTATCAGGATTCACGTACTTGACGGCAGCTGGACGCCCTCTCCCTGTGGCCGCGGCCCGGCCACGGCCGCCGAACAGCTCGCTCAACGAAAAACCAGCATTTTGAGCAATGGCCTCGATCTTTTGCTTTATTTCAGCACGCTCCCGCTCGCGCGCATTCGAAATCGCCTTATCGAGCTTCGCCTCAAGATCGAGCAGCTCCTTCAATGACATCTTGTCGAGGTTTATGGTGGCCATTCGCTTTGGTCCCTTTCGTTTCAGCTCCTTATCACGATGCCTTCACGTGCTGGGTAGCCCCCCAACAATCTGAAACAGCCCTTTAAATGATTATGCCAGGCAAATAAAGGGGGATTTCGTCACAGCCAAACAAAAAACTTGACGGTGTAAACGCGCTCAAGCAAAACCGCAAAGCCGTTAACACTCCCCTAAGTCAAATTGGGGGCGCGGGCTCAATGGATTATCTATCAGCAAAGCGGTTGTGTGACTCGCGCTTTTTCGCGTGCGCTTCAAATGCCAATACGGCTATTGGCCAGCATTGAAACGCTTAAGGTACCCCACCTCGTGTGATCAAGGCGCATCACCTGAACTGCTGATTGCTCCACGAACCCTGCGATACCCTGAATGACGAGCTGAGTTAGTGCGGGTTGAGGTTGATTGGCGAACACCGCGGCGACTGGGATTGAGATAAGACGAGAGACATCGATGCTGGAGCGTTATTTCGAGCTGGAACGACATAAGACAACGGTGCGAACCGAAATTCTCGCCGGCGTCACCACCTTCATGACGATGGCCTATATCATATTCGTCAATCCGCAGATCCTCGCGGATGCGGGTATGGATCGTGGGGCAGTCTTCGTAGCGACCTGTCTCGCTGCTGCGCTGGCCTCGGCTCTCATGGGATTATATGCGAATTATCCTATCGCCCTTGCGCCGGGCATGGGGCTGAATGCCTATTTCACCTATAGCGTCGTTCTCGGAATGGGCCACAGCTGGCAGACTGCGCTCGGGGCCGTATTCCTGTCGGGCATTCTCTTCCTGATTGTTAGCCTGACTCGTATACGCGAATGGGTCATAGACAGCATTCCACTTTCTCTCAAGCTCGCCATCGCTGCTGGAATCGGATTGTTCCTGGCAATTATCGGCTTGAAGAGCGCCGGCATCATCCAGGGGAGCGAGGCAACCCTGGTCACATTGGGGGATCTCAAGAGCCTGCCAGTGGTGCTCGCAGTCCTCGGCTTTCTTGTGATGGTGGCACTGGACGCCCGCGGCATTCCCGGGGCCATCATCATCGGCATCCTGGCTGTCACGGCGGTTGGCATCGCTCTTGGGGTAAACAGCTTTGGTGGCATTGTCTCGATGCCGCCCTCCATCGCCCCGGTGTTCTTGCAACTTGATATCTTAGGGGCGCTCGAGGTCGGGCTAATCGCCATCGTCTTCACCTTCTTCTTCGTGGATGTCTTTGACAATACGGGGACTCTTGTCGGCGTCGCCCATAAGGCGGGTTTGGTAGGACCGGATGGAAAGCTTCCCCGCGTGCGCCGTGCTCTGACCGTTGACTCGACGGCAGCGATGGCTGGCGCGCTGCTAGGGACTTCGACGACAACCAGCTACATCGAAAGTGCCGCTGGCGTAAATGCCGGAGGGCGCACGGGCCTGGTTGCCGTGACGGTGGCGGTGTTGTTCCTGGCAGCCTTGTTCTTTGCTCCGCTGGCAGGTTCCATCCCGGCTTTCGCGACTGCGCCGGCGCTTGTCTACGTTGCCTGCATCATGATGTCCGCGGTCAAGGAAATCGATTTTTCTGACGTTACGGAATACACCCCGGCCATCATCACCATCGCTGCAATGCCTTTGACGTTCTCGATTGCGCATGGCATCGCATTCGGGTTCATCACCTATACGGGGATCAAGTTGCTTGCTGGCAGGCTGAGCGACATCAAACCAGCGGTTGCGGTTCTCGCTGTTTTGTTTGTGCTCAAGTTCGCGTACTTGTGAGCAGCAGGGTGTTCAAAGGGGCGGGGCGATGAGCAAGTCGCCCTGCTCGCAATCGTAGGGTAATTGGCTGCGACCAGCAGAGCTGGCTGTGTGGTCTGGGCCCGAGTGGGAAACTGCTCCTAATCCCATTACGCTTCCCGTCTAATCGTCCAACCAAAGCTCATCAATATCGAGCATTTCTCAGCGGACTTTCGGCTTTGTGGTGTCGGGGCCAAATAAGATGATGCTGGCCCTGGCGTAAGAGCGAGCTTTTCCAAAATCAGCGGTGAACGAGCAAATACCGAGTTCCAACCTGATTGACTGGTTGGAAAAACGTCGCAGAAGGTTTGTTTGTTGGATCCGCCGTTGAAGCCGAAATCGAAATGCCCTCAACGGCCCTCGCGCCACCAAGCCAGAGTGATAAGGACGAGCAAGGCAGCGAGCGCCATCAGGCCGGTGAACATCGGGGTCAGCTTGACGCCTCGCGTGACGTACGCCTCGCGATCCTTGAGAGCCATCCAGCCGGAGCCCGCCAGAACTCGCGCCGAGGACAGCATGGTGATCCGGGGCACATCGACAGATCCCGGATCGTCGCTGGCGAAAAGACCGTCGCCCCTGGTCCAGAACACGCCACCGCCAGTGGCCTCCGACAGCGGCCTCATTTTCTGATCCGTTGCCGTCACCTCCGACATCTCGCGAGGATCTTCCTCGCCGGCGTGGGCGAGGGCGGTAAGCATGCCGGTCGGCGAAGTCGTCTCCATCTTGTAAAGGCCCGGCTCGCGCACATCCAAAGTCGTCCGCCACAATCCCGGTCCTGCTTCGTCCAATGTGACCTCGGAGCGTTCTCCACTCGGGGTGATGACGCTGACGGGCGGCACCTCGGGCTCCATGGAGCGGCGCTCGATGGTCAGCTTCAAGCCACGCGCGGAGGCTGTCAGCCGCTCCTCCTCCAAGTCGGGCTCCTTCATCAGCCAGTGCGAAAGCCGCCGCAGGAGATCCGTGTGCGGCCCACCGCCCTCGAAGCCCCGGGCCCAGAGCCAGGCATGGTCGGACGTGAGCAACGCGACACGCCCGTTGCCCTTTCGCTCCAGAATAAGGAGCGGCTTATCTTCGGCACCGTTCATGACGATGCGGCCTCGCTCCGGGCGCACGTCAACCTGCCGGAACCAGCGGCCCCAGGTAGGCTCTTTATCGTCCGCGCCGGGAAGCCCCCGCGTGACCGGATGCTTGATGCCATCCTCCGTCAGCTTCGCCTTGAAGGGCTGCTCGAGAACACGGCCCGTGGGCGTGGCTGGAAGCACCGGTGCCAGTGGCGTCCGTATCAGGCTCATCGGGCCCGCGTAATCATCCCCCGCAGCAACGAGCAGCGCGCCGCCGTGCACTTCGACGTATCGGGCGATGTTGTCGTAATAGAGCAGCTGCAAGATCCCGCGGTGCTGATAGCGGTCGAAGATGATGAGATCGAAGTCTCTGATCTTCTGACTGAACAGCTCGCGGGTCGGGAAGGCGATCAGCGACAGCTCATTGATCGGCGTTCCATCCTGCTTCTCGGGCGGCCTCAGGATGGTGAAGTGCACGAGGTCCACGGCCGCGTCCGACTTCAGCAAGTTGCGCCAAGTGCGCTCACCGGCGTGCGGCTCGCCGGAAACGAGCAGCACGCGTAGATTTTCACGCACGCCTTCGGCGGCAATCACCACGCGATTGTTGGCCGGGGTGAGCTCTCCCGGCGCGGGAGTAAGCTCAACTTCCAGAATGTTTTGACCCGCGTGGGGGAAATGCATGGGGATGCGGACGCGCTCATTAATCTCCACACGGCGCAACTCGTCAGCGCGTCCCTCTCGCCGCACCCGCAGCGTGACACGCTCGCTGGAGTCCTGCGGCTGACCTGTTTCCCGAACAGCGATCTCGACGTCACGGGTTTGGCCTACGATTGCGTACTTGGGCGCCGCGAGGACCTCGATGCGGCGATCGAACTCGTCGGGACGACCGGTCAGGAGCGTATGGACCGGAGCATCGAAGCCGAGCGCAGCTGCGTTCGCCGGCACATCGTGAACCTGCCCATCGGTCACCATGATGACGCCGGCCAGCCGGTCCGGCGGCGTATTGGCGAGGACCCTGTTCAGCTCCTCGAAGAGATTAGTGCCGGATGGACCCTGGCCATCCGGTCGGGCCGCGGTCACCCAACGAACCTCCAGGCCAGGAATTTGCGCCAGCTTCGCTTCGAGGTCAGACCGAATCGCTTGTGCCTGCTCCAGGCGGTCAGCGAGCCTGTTGCTCGTGCTTTCGTCCATGACGACCACGGCGATGTTGCCGAGGTTCTCGCGTTCCTCCTGGCGGAGAGTCGGGTTCATGAGGGCCAGGATGAGTGCGCCGAGCGCAAGCGCGCGCAGCACTACCCCGCGCGAGCGCCGGAATGCGAGCACGCCGACGAGCAGCAGCGACAGGACGGCTCCGGCCACGATCAGTGGCCACGGCAACATGGGCGCAAAGTCGATGGACCAGTTCATCAGTTACGCTTGAACCTCACTGTCCGAGCCGCTCGAGCAGGGCGGGCACATGCACCTGGTCGGCCTTATAATTTCCGGTCAAAGCGTACATGACGATGTTGATGCCCGTCCGGTAGGCCAACTCGCGCTGGCTCTCTCCGCCGGGCACGGTGGGGTAAAGCGGTCGGCCGCGTTCATCCATCGCCCATGCGGCGGCGAAGTCATTCGATGTAACAAGGATGGACGAGACTCCGTCGGCCCGCCGTGCCGTCCGGCTTCCATCCAGGCTATTGTTCATGCCCGCTTCCACCCAAAGCTGGCCGCCGTCCCACCGGCCAGGGAAAGTCCTGAGTAGGTAGAAAGACTTTGTCAGCACGTGATCATCGGGAACGGGCTCGAGCCTTGGAATGTCCAGACGACCGAGCAGTCGCTGCAGCGCCGTGTCGCCTCCGCTCTGCAGGCTGAAGCCCAGTGGGACGCCTTTCCCGAAGTCGCGGGTGTCGAAAATGATCATCCCACCTTGCTTCATGTAGGCGTCGATCTTGGCCAGGGTTTCCTCGGGCAGCGTGCTGGCGTTCTCCGGAACCGGCCAATAGAGGATCGGAAAGAATGCGATCTCGTCCTCGATGATGTTGACACCGATCGGCTCGCCGGGCTCGACCGCCGTCCGCAGCGTCAACACCTTCCCTAGGCCCAGCAAGCCGGCGCGGCTGATTTCATCCGTCTCCGGATCTCCGGTTAGGACATAGCCGAAGGTCACCTTGCTCGTGGCCTTCACCGCCAACCAGTCCTTGGCGCTCATCGTGACCGGCTCACGCACCCCAGGGGTCAATTGCGCCTCGGCCTGATTAGGCAGGGCGTGAGCCAACATCACGCCGAGCGCAACGGCTCCCGCCGCACGAGCAGCTCGCTGCACGGGGCGCCTCAGAGCAAGGCCGCCCATCTGCAACAGGACGACTGCCAGGATGTCTGCGAACAGCAGACCCAGCGCAGTCGCCAGCAGCCAAGGCTTCAGCGGTGTCATCGACTGACCTTCGTACGCACGCCTTTGGGCCGAGGCCGGCAATCCCGGCAGCGGCCTCAGCACCGTATCGGGCGTGATCAGGTTAAAGGCACGCGGAGCGCCCTGCGCACCATAGTATCCCGGCGGATGTTCAGCACTAGGCGTCAAATTGGGCAGGTCGGCCACCGGTATCGCCTGGGCCGTCGGCGGAGGCGACTTCAAGACGCCGAAGCCGTCGAGGAGCTGCACGGGCGTCAGCACACTGGTCTCCGCGACTGGTGCGTTGGCGCCACTGGTGTCGGCTGCTGTCGCTTCACCAGTGCCACCAAGCCGGCCGAGCGTGCTGATGCGGCGGAGCATTTCGACGAACAGCCCCGACAACGGAAGGTTGGACCAGTCCGAGTTGGCAGTAACGTGGAATAGCACGAGCTGGCCGTCGCCCAGGGCACTCGCGGTCACAAGAGGTGTGCCGTCCGCCAATCTCGCCCAGACCTTCACGTCGGGCCCGAGCTGCGTCGGATCGGCAAGGACCTGCCGGCTCACGGTGACATCATTGGGCACCGTCAGCCCTGCAAAAAGGCTGTCTTCGGGGAACGGCGCCAGTGGCTGGGGCGTGGACCACGACAGGGCACCACCAAGGGTCCGGCCACCCGCTCGCAATCCGACGGGAAGCAGATCATCCCCGCCCTTCTCGAGCCGGGGGCCGGCGAAACGCACCAGAACGCCGCCTTTCCGGACCCACTCCTCCAGCCGGGTCTTCACCTCGCCCGTCAGCGTACCGATGTCCGCCAGCATGACAATCGAGGCGTTCTGTTTCAGGATCGTGTCGATGCCGGTGAGAAGGTTTGGATCTCGCGGCTTGACGAGCTCTGCAAACGGGGCAAGCGCGCGTTCAATATAGTAAAGTGGCCCGAGCAGGGGCTGAGCCTGCTCACTGCTCTCTCCCGAAAGCAGGCCGATCCGGTTCCATTGCGAGCGCGCGTCGAGGAGGTGAACGGCCCCCGCGGAGGGCTCTCCGGCGATTTCGATCCGGGTCACTTGGTTGCGCAGCTCGAGCGGCAGCTCAAAATGAGCCTTGGCGACCGTCTGTCCTGGCGCGAAGCGGAACTCGGCCTCACCTAGCCGCTGGCCCCGCGCCGAGAGCGCATGCAGCACACCTTCGCGAGCGCCGCCGCCAGTCCGCACCACGGTGACTTCAAGCCGGCCGCCGCTGCCGACGTTGGTCGCCACACCCAACGGCTCCTCTCCGGCGCCAGCTTCGATCACCGTCAGGCCAGCTCCTCCGAGATCCGAGAGTCGTTCCAGAAATCCGGCGGTGTTTCCGTCGTGATCTATGCCATCCGTCAGCCAGACGATGCTGGCGTCGGCCTGACCTTGAAGGGCCGTCTCCAGCGCGCGGGCGGCGGCCATTCGGTCTGGCGCGAACGGTTGTGGCTGCAGTGCGGCGGCTGCTGCCCGAGCATCATTCGGCGCTTCCAAGTTGGCGGTCGGCATACGGCTGGTAGAAGCCGTAGGGAGTAGCACGACCGCTCGGTTCTGGCGCTCGGCCTCGTCGATCACCCGATCGACCATGCGGGTCCGCAACGCCCACCGCGATGCCGATGCCCACCCGTTGTCGACGACGATGGCGACGGGTCCGCTCCCCGACAGAGCAGCCTGCCTTTCAGGGTTCAGGACCGGCTCAGCCAGAGCGAAAATCACCAGCGCTGCTGCCATCATCCGAATGAGCATCAGCCACCAGGGTGTTTGCGCTGGCGTCTTCTCCCGGTTTTCGAGGCCGACCAGGATGCGCGTGGCCGGGAAGGCGACCTGCCGCGGGCGTGGCGGAACAGTCCGCAGCAGCCAATAGATGATCGGCAGGGCCGCCAGCCCCGCGAGCAACCAAGGATTCAAGAAGGCGAGCGCACCAAGGCTCATCCGGCTGCTCCTGGGTTCGCGGCAGCTGGTGCAACCCAGCGGTAATCGCGGGCGCTATTCTGCAACCGCATGATGAGGGTCAGCAAAGGCTCAGCCGCCGAGCGATCGGTGTGGTGGACAAGGAGCGACCATCCGAGGCGAGCGGCTAGGGCTTCGAGACCGGCCCGGTGGGCCCTCAGCCTCGCCTGATACTCGGGCCGCAGCGCCTCGGCGCGGTCCGCGAGCCAGCGATCGCCGCCCTCCATTCCAAGAAACTCGGTGCGCCCCTGGTAGGGGAGTGTCTCCTCCGCCGGATCAAGAATCTGGACCATATGCCCTGTGACGCCGTTGCTCGCGAGGAACGTCATCCTCCCGGAGATCTGCTCCAACGGGTCGAGGAAGTCGCTGAAGAGGAGCACGCCTGAAAAGCGGCTCAGCCGCTCCGCTGGTGGCAGGCTCTCCTGCAGTACCGGCGAGTCGGCATTCTCGGCGAGAATTTCCGCCAGCCTGGTCGTCGCCCTGCGGCTCGCCGTGGGCCGTGACAACCCGAGCAGAGCCACACGCTCGCCGCCGCGGACCAGCAGCTCGGCCGAGGCAAGCGCCAGGACCAGAGCCCGGTCGGCCTTGGACGTCGCCGAGAGGTGACTGCGGAAAACCATGGACGGTGACTGATCCGGCCAGAGCCAAATGGTATGCGCCGCTTCCCATTCGCGCTCGCGCACGTAGAGGTGATCGGAGCTTGCGGAGCGGCGCCAGTCGATTTGGGCGGCCGCGTCGCCGGTCTGGAACTGCCGGAACTGCCAGAAGGTTTCGCCGAGCCCTGGCCGCCGCCGGCCGTGGATGCCATGCGCCACCGTGCTCGCCACGCGGATGGCCTCGATCAGCAAGTCGGGAAGCCGGTCCGCGAGCGCGTGCGCTTCGCCTTCGATGGCGAGCATCGAGCCGGCGTGCGCGGCTCGGCCTGCGTTCTTCGTGGCTCCAGGCGTTGCCACCGCATTACTCCAATGCCGATGCAAGGCGGGAAATGACGCTGCTGATCTCCTGCCCTTCGGTGCGCGCCACGAAGCTCAACGCCATGCGGTGTTTCAGTACGGGCTCGGCAAGAGCGATCACGTCATCGACCGACGGGGCAAGACGGCCTTCGATCAAAGCCTTCGCGCGGACCGCCAGCATCAGCGCCTGGCTGGCGCGGGGCCCTGGTCCCCAGGCGATGAGCCGGTTCGTCTCTTCGCTGGCGTCCGGCCCGGGTCGCGCCGAGCGAACGAGCTGCAGAATGGCCTCGACAACCTTGTCCGGCACCGGAATCTGGCGCACGAGGCGCTGCATCGCCATGAGCTCCTGCGCCGTCAGGATCGGCTCGATCCGGCGCTCCTCGGTTCCGGTGGTCGCGAACAGCATGCGGCGTTCAGCCACAACATCGGGATAGCTGACGTCGATCTGCAGCAAGAAGCGGTCGAGCTGCGCCTCGGGCAGCGGGTAAGTCCCCTCCTGCTCCAGCGGGTTCTGGGTGGCGAGCACGTGGAACGGCGTCGGCACGTCGTAGCGCTGGCCAGCGACCGTCACATGGTGCTCCTGCATGGCCTGAAGCAGTGCGGACTGCGTCTTCGGGCTCGCGCGGTTGATCTCGTCGGCCATCAGAAGCTGCGTGAAGATCGGACCTGGAATGAAGCGGAAGCTGCGCCGCTCGCCGGGGATGTCTTCAAGGACCTCGGACCCGATGATATCCGACGGCATCAGGTCTGGCGTGAACTGGATGCGTTTGGTTTCGAGGCCGAGCACCTTGCCGAGCGTTTCGACGAGCAAGGTCTTGGCCAGACCCGGCACACCGATGAGCAGGCCGTGCCCGCCGGCAAGCAGGGTGATGAGAGTTTGCTCGATCACGGTGTCCTGACCGAAGATCACGGACGCCGTGGCCTTGTGGACGCGGGACATGCGCTCGCCGGCCGCCTCGATGCGGGCGACGATATCGTCATCGGTGTGGGTGAGCGTGGTCATGGTCTCTACTATAGATTGGGGCCGGTGTTACACAAACTCTGCTGGAGCGAAGTTGGTCACAATATGGAGCGAGGTGAACAAATAGGAAGAATTTCGAATAACTTGCTCATCTCGCAATAAATTGAACGAGTACTGCACGATAGTCAGATGACGCAGCAGGCAACGGGCGGCAGCACCCGAACCCGAATCCAGGGCTTGGACGAACTCATCAAGGCGGCTGAAAGCGATCGGCTCCCGCCCGTCGAGAAATGGGACCCGCCGGATTGCGGGGACATCGGCATGCGCATCCGGGCGGACGGGACATGGCTTTACCAGAATAGCCCCATTGGCCGCCAAGCCCTAGTGAAACTCTTCTCGCGCATTCTCCGCAAGGACGCCGACGGCCGCACATATCTCGTCACGCCCGTAGAGAAGGTGGTTGTCGAGGTCGACGATGCTCCCTTCCTCGCCGTGGAGATGCAGGTGGAGAATCAGGGCCGCGATCAGCAGCTCATCTTCCGCACCAATGTCGATGACATCGTCCGTTGTGGGCCGGACCATCCTCTGCGCTTCGAGCGGGAGCCGGGGAGCGGCGGCCTCAAGCCCTACCTGCTGGTGCGGGGGAGGCTCGAGGCCCTAGTGACACGTGCACTCTATTACGACCTCGTCGAGTTGGCTGAGCCAGGCCCCGATGGTGAGACCCTTGGCATCTGGAGCGGGGGAGCCTTTTTTCCTCTTGAGGCGGACGAGGATACCGACGCCTCATCATAGAACGAGAAGATGACGCGCTGAGAAGGTCATCCAACCTCGCCTTCGATTTCGGTGAAAGCGCACCGCCACGCTCGAGCATTCAGGACCGGCCTGAAGCTGAAATCCGGCACTAGAGTGAGAATTCGCTGAACCGGGCACGCGACGCAACGCGCATCGTCTGTGCCACGGCGTCGACGTTTACTTCGCGACGCCTATGGGTTCGGCAGCTGAGCAGCCGGCCGACGCTCAGTGCAACCGCAGCTCTCCGTTCACGAGCCGGACCTCACTCGGATGGATCAGGCGCCGGTGTGCGACGCGCACACGATAAAGCTTGCCGTCCAGATTCTTGGACCAGAAGTCCAAGAACTTCACGAGCTTCGGAAACTCTGGCGCCAGATCGTAATCCTGCCAGACGAAGGTCTGCAGCAAAGATGGGTGATCTGGCATACGGTAGAGAATCTCCGCGGTCGTGAGACTGTAGCCTCTGAGCATCGCGGCAAAGCCAGCATCGACCATCGCAAGACCTTCCCCAAATTAGTTGTCAGATTAAGTCTAAGGTATTCCGGTTTTTCTGGCTGGCAAGAGGAATTTTAACAATAAAACAATGTGTTAGCAGCAGATTCATATCGCTGCTAACAGTGCGGCCTTCAGGTATTTACTGAGTAAAACTTTAGCGAGAACCTGGGCACCATCCTACTTACCAAAGATTTGATCGGCGCAAAAAGCCGACTGCAAGTCGCCAAGTCTGGTTGAGCTTGCCTTTCGAGCCAACCCGTCGCAGACTGCCTGCGTTCCGAGGGGGGCCGGCGGCAGCCGGCTGAGATGGCGCTGATGCCGCGCCGCCACCCTTTGAACCTGATCCGGGTAATGCCGGCGAAGGGACGGACACGTACGCAAGA